>JBEANM010000045.1:0-7419 GCA_041165425.1 Verrucomicrobiota bacterium | reverse complement strand
CCGACCCGCAGATCGTAGTCCCGCAACCAGCCGGCGCTGGAGACGTTGACCAAAAGGTCCCCGTGCCGCAGCCAATCCCGGGCGCGGGCCTCGCCGGCCCCGTAAAACTTTCCGTCCGCCCCGTTTCGATAGACCCAGGCGTCTGGGATGCCGAAATCGGCAAAGATTTTTTTCAGGCTGCGGAGAGCGAAAGAGCAGTCGTCTGTGATCGTGCCGGCCTCCGGGTCGTAGGGCCACGCGCCGGAATCCTCCAAATACAGCACCTCATGGCCGAGGGAACGAAACCCCAGGAGATACTGGAGATAGTCCCAGATGACGCCGCCGAACGGGTACTGTCCGACCAGGCCGGTGACGATGATGCGCACAGGGGGAATGCTAAGAACCGCTTGGCAAAGCGGAATGCGAAATTCGAACCTGGGTTCCACCGCAGGGGCGCAGTGGGCACGCCAGGAAGTTCATGGTGGCGCGCAATCCTCCAGAGAAACGAACCGGATACTCACAGGTCGGTGGGTCCGGGATTGAGGAGGTGAGGTGATCGGGGGAAAAAGGAGAATGGCTGAGGGATCGACTCCTATGATGAAGCAGTACCACGGACTGCGGGCGCAAATCCCCAAAGACGCCCTTCTTCTTTTCCGGCTGGGGGATTTCTATGAGCTTTTCTTTCAGGATGCGGAGGAGGGTTCGCGACTGCTGAACCTGACCCTGACCAAGCGCAACGGGGTGCCCATGTGTGGGCTGCCGTTCCACGCCTCCGAGGGATACATCACCAAGCTGCTGCAGGCCGGCCGCCGGGTGGCCATCTGCGATCAGGTCGGGGAGGCCAAGCCCGGGCAGATGGTGGAGCGGGCGATTAGCCGGATTTTGAGTCCGGGCTGTGCGGTTGGGGTGGAGTTGGCGGAACCCAAACTGCCCCGATGGCTGGCGGCAGCCTGGCGGGGAACTGGCAAGGGCGGAGCCTGGGGATTTGCCCTGCTCGATGCCTCCACGGGGGATTTTCGTCTGGCCGAGCCCGCCGACGAGGTTACCTGTCGGGAGGAGATTCGCCGCGCCCAGCCGGCCGAGTTGCTCTTGGATGAAGAGGAGAAAAAGGCGGGCGACTGGGTGGAAAGCGGCGTCACGGTCACCCGGGTGCCGGACTGGACCTTCGAGGAAGACACCGCCCGTCGGACCTTGTGCGATCATTTTCGCGTGCAGAGCCTGGATGGTTTCGGCTGCCGCGGTCTCGGACCGGCGGTGGGGGCGGCGGGGGCGTTGCTGCGTTACCTGACCGAAACCCTCAAGGGCGGGGGCAGACATCTGCAACCGCCCAAGCCGTTTCGTCCGGAGGAGTGCCTGCGGCTGGATGCGGCCACACAGCGGAATCTGGAGCTTTTAAATCCCACCGGGACCGGCACGGATACGAGCCTGATCCGGGCCATCGACCAGACGGTGACGGCGATGGGGGGACGGGAACTGCGCTCCTGGATCCTGCAGCCCCTGCGACAGGCGGAGGCGATCCGCGCGCGGCATGAGGCCGTGGCCGGTTTTCTGGAGGATGCCGGAGTTTTGGACGAGTTCCGCGAGGCGTTGCGGGAGGTGCGGGATCTGGCCCGGCTGATCGGGAGGCTTTCTACCCCCAGCGGTTCGGCTCGCGATCTCTTGGCCCTGCGTCTCACTTTGGAGTCCCTGCCGCGGGTCCAGAAGTTGGCGGGGGCCGTGCCGGGAAAGCTCAGCCGGGAGCTGGCCGAGAGAATTAAAACGGAGAAGGAGTTGGCCGCCGAACTGACCCGGGGCGTGGCCGATGAGCCACCCGCGATTACCCGGGAAGGGGGAATGATCCGGGACGGCTACGATCCGGGGTTGGATGAGTTGCGGCAAGCCATGCGGGAGGGAAGGACATGGATCGCCGATCTCCAGGCCCGGGAAATCGAGCGGACCGGCATCAAGAGCCTGAAAATCCGTTTCAATCAGGTGTTCGGGTACGGGATTGAAATCACCAAATCCTATCTCGACCGGATTCCCGAAGGTTATGAGCGCAAGCAGACGCTGGCCCAGGCGGAGCGATTTGTGACGCGGGAGCTTAAGGAGGTGGAGGCCAAAATTCTTGGGGCGGAGGAGAAGGCGGTGGCCCGGGAGTTGGAACTCTTTGCCAAACTCCGGGAAGCGGTGCTGTTGCAAGCCGCGACGTTGCAGGGCACCGCGGCCGCCGTGGGATCTCTGGATGCCTTGGCGGGACTGGCCACCACCGCCCGCCGCTGGAACTACATTCGCCCTCAACTGCGTTCGGATGGGGAAATCAGGATCCGGGACGGGCGCCACCCGGTGGTCGAGCAGATCTTGGCTGGCGGTGCCGAACCCTTCGTGCCGAACGACCTTCGCTTGGGAGGCCAGGCCGGGACCTTAATGGTTTTGACCGGTCCAAATATGGCGGGGAAGAGCACCTATCTTCGGCAGGCCGCTCTGATCTGTCTTTTAAACCAGATCGGCTCTTTCGTGCCGGCCCAAGAGGCGGAGTTACCGGTGTTGGACCGGATTTTTACGAGAATCGGGGCCGGGGATGATCTCGCGCGGGGGCAAAGCACCTTTCTGGTGGAGATGAATGAGACGGCACTCATCCTGCACAATGCAACGGAGGAAAGCCTGGTGATCCTGGATGAGATCGGCCGAGGCACGAGCACGCTCGACGGATTGAGCATTGCCTGGGCGGTGGGGGAACATCTGCACGATCAGGTGAAGGCCAAGACGATCTTCGCGACTCATTACCACGAGCTGACCGAACTCGCCCTGACGCGGTCCGGGGTGCGGAACTTCCGGGTGGATGTGCGGGAAGAAAAGGATCGGGTGGTTTTTCTGCGCCGGATTGTCGAGGGAGGGGCGGACCGCAGTTATGGGATCCAAGTCGCCCGCCTCGCCGGCTTGCCCAAGCAGGTTTTGCAGAGAGCCGAGGAGATTTTGCAGGGTCTGGAAGCCGGGGAGGTGAATGAGGCGGGAAAGCCCGCCCGGATCCAACCCCAGGGGACCCGGGCCAAGAGTGTGCGCAAGCGGGATCAGTTGGATCTCTTCGCGTAACCACTCCTTTTCGGGATTCTTCCGCTGGCAGAACCGGGTAGGCTGAGACATGGCCGCGGCGCGTCACAAGGTCCTGATTCTTTCCACCAGCGCGGGTACCGGCCATCTCCGGGCGGCGGCGGCGTTGGAGAAGGTTTGTCGCAACAGTCCCGGGGTGGATCAGGTCGCCCACGTGGATGCCCTGGCCTTCACCAATAAGCTGTTCCGGGATTTTTATTCCAAGCTGTATCTCAAACTGGTGGAGGATGCGCCGACGCTTCTGGGTTGGTGGTACCAGAAGAGCGACGAACCGTGGAAAACCGACCGGATGCGCTTCCTCCTGGACCGACTGAATACCGGCCCGCTGATCCGCCTTTTGTCCGATCTCCAGCCCGATATCACGATCTGCACCCATTTCATGCCGGCGGAGATTATCTCCCACCTCATCACGAAGGAAAAAATCCGGGCCAAACTTTCCATCGTGGTAACGGACTATGATTTCCACGCGATGTGGCTCTCCCGGGCGTTTCACCGTTACTTCGTGGCCTTGGATGAGACCAAGGCCTACCTCAGCACGCTTGGCTTGCCGGCCGAACGGATCACGGTGAGCGGTATTCCGGTGGATCCGGCTTTCAGCAAAAACACGGATAAGCCCGGCCTGCGACAACAACTCAAGCTGCGTCCCGATCTGCCGGTCATTCTGGTTTCCGCGGGGGCCTTGGGGGTGAATCCGGCGGAGCAGGTGGTGAAATCCCTCCGCCAACTCTCCCACCGGGCCCAGGTGGCGGTGGTCTGCGGTAAAAATCCGGATGCCAAGGCCCGGGTGGAGGCCGAATTGCGACACGGTAAAAGCGGGAAGGCGGAGTTTCGGGTGCTCGGGTATGTGGATGATATGCCGGCGTGGATGGGGGCCGCGGATCTCCTGGTCAGCAAACCCGGAGGGATGACTTCTGCGGAAGCGATGGCCTCGGGTCTGCCGATGGCAATTTACGATCCGATTCCGGGACAGGAGGAGCGGAACAGTGACCAGCTCCTGGAGAAGGGGGTGGCCATTAAATGCAACGAGATCTCCATCCTTGGCTACAAAGTGGACCGCCTGCTGGCCGAGCCGGAAAGGCTGAAGCGCATGCAGACGGCCGCCCGCAAAATGGGCCGGCCCAACGCGGCGGAGACGGTCGTGCAAACCCTCTTGTCCGATCCCGAACATGAGGCGATTCGGGTGGATGCGGAGCAGCAGGAGGTGATGGCGGAAAGTGTGCGGAAGCGGTGAGCGGAGAATTTCTTTGGGGCGTGGCTACCAGCCCCTACCAGCATGAGGGTGGCTACAACGGGGAGGGGCAACCCCGCAATAATTGGTACGAGTGGGAAGCCTCTGGTCGGGTGGAGCGGTCCGGCCGGGCGGTCGATTTCTGGAATCGGTATGAGGAGGACTTTGACCGGGCGGAAATGATGGGACTGACGTCCTATCGCCTCGGGATCGAGTGGACCCGTTTGCAACCCGAGGGTGTGAAGCAGGAACTGGACGGGGCGGCGCTCGACCGATACGCGGAGATGATTGCTTCCCTGCGACGCCGGCATCTGGAACCGCTGATCACCCTGCAACATTTCACCACCCCACGGTGGCTGGGGCTGGATCCATGGCTGGAGGAAGGAACTCCCGAGGTGTTTTCCGGTTTTGTGGGGAAGATGCTGACGGGCCTCAACCGGCGGCTTACCGAGAAAGGGGTGGCTCCGGCCCGGTGGTTTATCACGGTGAATGAGCCCAACATGCTGGCTTCCTCCACGTATAATCTGGGGGCCTTTCCGGCGGGTCGGCGGGTGTGGTGGGCGGCGGCGCTCTGCGCCCTGCAGACGATGCTGGAGTCCCATGTGGTGGTTCGCCGGGAGGTGCACCGGCTCTACGCGGAACATCCGGAGTGGGGCCAACCCAAACTCTCCTTCAACACTTTCGCCAGCGACCTGTACTGGATGGATAAGATGCTGTTCGACCTGATGGAGGCCGCACGTCGCACCACGGGCAAGGAGTCCATCCTGGCTTATTTGAACGAACGGGCCCGGGAGTTTACCCGCGCCTACCGGGCGATGGATTTTCCCCGGCACAGTCTTTTTTCCGAGGCCGCAGGGGAGTTGATCAAGCAGGTGCAGAACTCCCTCAGCCACCGGTTTCTGAGAGAATCGACCTTTTCCCGGTTGGTTCACCGCATTCGGGAAAGGCCCACGGAGCCAAATCTGGATTTCATCTCCTTCGACTATTATGACCCGTTCGTGGGCAATGCCGTGCGGTTGCCCACCCTTGGGGAGCTTCGGTTGGGCAGGCTCAGCCTGCGGGAGTGGCTAACTCAGGGGTTGGCCACAAAATGGTGGGACTGGCACGCTTTGCCGCGGGGTCTCCGTTTCTTTGTGGAGCGATATGCGACCGACTACCCGGAACTTCCCATCATCATCGCGGAAAACGGCATGGCCGAGCGGCGTTGCGGGAAGGAGACGGAGAGCGAGTGCGAACTACGGGGCGACCGCCAGAGCCGGAGTTATTTCATCCGGCAGCATGTCGGCGAAGTCCAGCGGTTGCGGGGCGAGGGGCTTCCTTTGGCCGGCTATTTCCACTGGTCGATGACCGACAACTACGAGTGGGGGACCTACGCTCCCCGTTTTGGAATTTTCGGTATCGATTTTGAATCGCCCGGTTTGGAACGAAATCCGCGGGACGCGGGCGGGGATGTGCCTTGGGAGGCCTACGCCGCGGCGGTGGCGGGAAAAAGTTAGAGCGCCTGCGGAACGGCGGGGGTCCCGTCCGGCGAGGGGGGAGGAATCCGGTAGGTGATCCGGCCTTTGGTCAGATCGTAAGGGGACATCTCCATCTTGACCTTGTCGCCGATGTTTAGGCGGATGAAGTTCTTGCGCATTTTGCCGGAGATGTGGGCCAGGACGGTGTGGCCGTTCACCAGTTCCACCCGAAAAAGGGTGCCTTTGAGCACGGCTTTCACCGCTCCTTCGACTTCGACAACTTCACCGGCCATAAGCTCGTAAGCCTACCCAACACGGTTTTTCTGGGAATCTTTTTGTCGGAAGCATGGCTCAGCTTGAAATCACAGAGCGAGGTAGAGGCGGGTCAGCGAAGCGCCCTTACCATCACACGCGGTCGTGGAGGCCGCACTCCCGCTTCCAACCGAAATGACGGAGTTCGCGGGGATCTTTTACCTCATCCAGACGTTTGGTGGTCACCCGATCGCCGATGGAGACATAGCCCTGACTCCAGAGGGGATGGTAGGGGAGATGGTGGGTTTGGAGATAGGTTCCCACATCGCGATCGCTCCACTCCAAAATGGGCAAAAGCTTCCAGCGAGAATCCTGCCGGCTGAGAATCTCCTGTTTTTGGCGATGGTCCGAACCGGAACGACGGAGACCAGCCAGCCAGAGTTTGGGATGCAACTCCCCCCAAGCGCGGCGCAACGGCTCGACGCGGATGATTTCGTGGAATTTCTCCAGCCCTTCCGGCCCCTGCTCCCAGAGTCGCCCGTGGCGAGACTCGATTTCCTCGGGAGAAATTCGCGGGCGATAGATCTGTAGATTGAGTCCCAAGGTTTCGGTTAATTCCTGCGAAAAGGTAAGGGTCTCCGGAAAGTGATAGCCGGTATCGATGAAGATCACGGGAATCTTGGGGAAGGCCTGGCTTACCAGATGAAGAAAAGCTGCCGATTGGGCACCAAAGGAAGTGGTCACCACCGACTCCTTTGGGAAATTTTCCCGGGCCCACTGCACCCGTTGGGCCGGTGCCTTGCCCCGGAGTTCTTCCAAGGCGAGGGGAAGGTCGATTTCCCCCCGGCTTTTTTTTGGGGCCACCTCGGGAATCATGCTTGTAATATAATGCTAAACCCTATAAAGTCTATCTTTTATGTCGTATTTGCAAACACTTGAGGATCAGAGCATTTATATTTTTCGCGAGGCCTTCGCGAATTTTAAGAATATGGCCATGCCTTGGTCCATGGGGAAGGATTCCAACACGCTGATCTGGTTGGCGAAGAAGGCTTTCGCCGGAAAAATCCCTTTCCCGTTGGTGCATATCGACACGACTTATGAGTTTCCTGAGATGCTGGCGTTTCGGGAGTGGGCGCGGAAACACTACGAGATCGACCTGATTGTGATCGTGAACGAGGAGGCGAGAAAGCGGGGGGTGGGATATGAAAGTCACGATCCGGTCACCGTGACACATGAATTAAAGTCGGTCGCCCTCCAGCAGGCCTTGGCCAAATATAAGTGGGATGCGCTCGTGACGGGGATCCGGCGGGACGAGGATTCGACCCGGGCCAAGGAACGGTACTTTTCCCCGCGGACGGCGGATAACGAATGGGAGTACCGGGACCAACCGCCGGAGTTTTGGGGGCAGTTCACCAC
>JBEANM010000044.1:0-18775 GCA_041165425.1 Verrucomicrobiota bacterium | reverse complement strand
CCAAATCGCACCAACTGGTTAATTGTCGGCATCTATGTCTCCCCCGCAGACTTCCAAAGACAGCAGGCACTCCCCTAATGCGGGTTCCATGAAGCGCGTGGCGCACGCATGGAGGACGACCCCCTCGGACCGTCACATGCCGACTGATCTGAACCGGCTATTCCCTTGCGGACTCCGGTTGGATGGCAGCGGAAATTTAAATCCTGCCGGAAAATACCCTTGATGGCAAGGGTTTTCCGCAGGTTTTTTACGTCAGCTGGCCAATGCTGCGGGAATATCGAGAGCCACCTTGCGGGACCTCTCCTCTTCTGGCGCAGTCACGACCAACGGATCTCCAACAGGCTCCCCGAGATGCAGGAGCTTGATCTTGCGGTAGGCACTGAAGCCAGTGCCGGCCGGGATGAGGTGACCCATGATCACGTTCTCCTTGAAGCCCTGCAGTTTGTCGATTTTGCCCAAAGTAGCCGCATCGGTCAGAACCCGGGTGGTGTCCTGGAAGGAGGCCGCCGAGATGAAGCTATCGGTCTCCAAGGAGGCCTTGGTGATCCCCAGCAACACCGGGGTCGCCTCGGCTGGCTTTCCACCCTTGGCTTCGATCTCCTTGTTCTCTTCTTCAAAGGCCATTCGGTCAATCTGCTCGCCCCATAGGAAGCTGGTGTCACCAGGCTCGGTGATCTTCACCTTGCGGAGCATCTGGCGGACGATGATCTCAATGTGCTTGTCATTGATTTCCACGCCCTGCAGCCGGTAAACCTCCTGCACCTCGTTGACGAGGTACTCCTGCAGTTCCTGCGGTCCGCAAACCTCAAGGATTTCGTGCGGCACCACCGGACCTTCGGTGAGCTGCTGGCCCTTTTTCACTGTGTCGCCTTTGTAGACGATTAAGTGTTTGGAGAGCGGGATAAGATGCTCCTCTTCCGCACCGGTTTCCACATCCTTGATCACCAGCTTTTTCTTGCCGCGCAGGTTGCCCTGGAGGTCAACGATGCCGTCGATCTTGGCGATCTCCGCTGCGTCCTTCGGCCGGCGGGCTTCAAACAACTCTGCCACGCGGGGCAGACCCCCGGTGATGTCCTTGGTCTTAGTGACCTTCCGGGGGGTTTTAGCCATACGCTGGCCGGCACGAACCTTCTCCCCATCTTTCACCTCAATATGGGCTCCGGCCGGAATACTGTAGGCCGCGACCACCGCGCCCGTGTCGTCCACAATGGCGATCTGCGGGTGCAGGTCTTCCTTGTGTTCGATGATCACGGTGCCGACGAGTTTAGTCGTTTCGTCGGTTTCGCGCTTCATGGTCACCCCTTCGAGGATGTCCTTGAATTCCACGCGCCCTGCTTTTTCAGTGAGGATGGAGATGTTGTACGGATCCCACTGCACGAAGCTCTGCCCCTTTTTGACCCGGCCGCCTTCGGGCACCGAGATCATGGAGCCAATCACCACCGGATAACGCTCAAGTTCCCGGCCGTCCTCGGCGTGAATACTGATGAACCCGTTTTTGTTCAGCACGATGTCATGCCCTTCAAGGGCCTTGACCGTGCGGAGGTCGGTGTACTGAACCGTGCCCTCGTGCTTCGCCTTGATCTGCGGCTGCTTGAAGACCTGGGAGGCAGTTCCCCCGATGTGGAAGGTCCGCATGGTCAGCTGCGTGCCAGGCTCGCCAATCGACTGGGCCGCGATAATTCCCACCGCCTCGCCCAGCTTAGCCGGCTGGTTGGTCGCAAGATTCTGCCCGTAACAGCTAGCGCAGACGCCCCGCTTGGTTTCGCAGGTCAGCGCCGAACGAATTTTTACCCGCTCCATGCCCAAAGCCTCAATCGCCATGGAAGCCTTTTCATCAATGATCTGACCGGCCGCCACCACCTTCTTTTTGCTGACTGGGTCTACGATGTCGTCACAAGAAGTCCGGCCGTAAATCCGATCCCGCAGGCGAACGATTTCGTCGTCCCCTTCCAGGATCGCCTTGACCCAGATGCCTCGCTCCGTACCACAATCTGGCTCCCGGATAATGATGTCCATGGCCACGTCGCATAGCTTGCGGGTCATGTAGCCGGAGTCAGCAGTCTTGAGCGCCGTGTCGGCCAATCCCTTGCGGGCTCCGTGAGTGGAGATGAAGTACTCCAAAACCGAGAGCCCCTCGCGGAAGCTTGCGGTAATGGGCCGCTCGATAATTTCGCCGGAAGGCTTGGCCATCAACCCACGCATGCCCGCCAACTGGCGGACCTGGTTCCGGTTCCCTCGCGCCCCGGAGTCCACCATGAGATAAACCGGGTTGAAGTCTTTTCGTCCCTGGTTGTGCTCCAGCGTCCGGTACATCGCCGCGGAGATTTCCTCGGTCGCCTGAGTCCAGATATCGACGATCTTGTTGTAACGCTCGCCGTCCGTAATGGAACCCATCCGATACTGTTTCTCCACCTGGGTCACCGCTTGGCGTGCCCGGTCGATCACCTGCGGCTTGTCTTCCGGGATGATCATATCGTCGATCCCAATCGACACCCCGGCACGCGTCGCGGACGAGAAGCCGAGATCTTTCAGCTTATCCAGGCACTCCACGGTCTTGCTGTGACCGCATTTTTCGTAGCAACGGAGAATAATCTCCCCGAGCTGCTTCTTCCCTGCTGCCTTGTTGAAAAAGCCGATTTCTGTCGGCCAGATGCCGTTGAACCGCACTCGGCCCGGGGTCGTCTCAATAAACTTCTTCGTCGCATCCCCGAAGACGGTGTCCCGACCATGGTCGGGATTTTTGAAGAGGATGAAGTCGTGCGTCTTGATGCTCCCTTCGCTGACCGCAAAATCCACTTCGTCGGCATGCTCGAAAGCGCTCAGGCGCTTCTTTTTGTCAGCGGAGATTTTCTCCGTGGAACGGATGGGGTTTTGGGTGAGGTAATAACAGCCCAGCGTAATATCTTGGCTGGGTGTGGTGATCGGACGCCCGTTGCTGGGGCCGAAAATGTTATTTGGGGCCAGCATGAGCAGTCGCGCCTCGAGTTGGGCTTCCACACTGAGCGGCACGTGCACGGCCATCTGGTCACCGTCGAAGTCCGCGTTGTACGCCGTACAAACCAGCGGGTGAATCCGGATGGCATCGCCTTCGATGAGCTTCGGCTCGAACGCCTGGACCGAAAGGCGGTGAAGTGTCGGGGCACGATTGAGAAGGACCGGGTGCTCCCGGGTAACTTCGTCGAGAGTATCCCACACGATGGGCTCTTTTTTCTCGATCATTTTTTTGGCGCTACGAACGGTGTG
Source organism: Verrucomicrobiota bacterium (assembly GCA_041165425.1). Lineage (GTDB taxonomy): Bacteria > Verrucomicrobiota > Verrucomicrobiia > Methylacidiphilales > Verrucolacustridaceae > Verrucolacustris. Next base: position 15,532 of record JBEANM010000044.1, on the reverse strand, counting down.
CACTTGGCCGAGCTCCTTGAGTCGGCGGATAATGAAGGGCTCGAACAATACCAAGGCCATTTTCTTGGGTAGACCACACTCGTTCAGCTTAAGTTCCGGTCCGATCACAATGACCGAACGACCGGAGTAGTCCACTCGCTTGCCGAGAAGGTTCATCCGAAAACGCCCGGTCTTGCCCTTGAGCATGTCGGAAAGCGATTTCAACGGACGGTTCCCTGCCCCGGTGACGGCGCGGCCGTGGCGGCCGTTATCCATCAGGGCGTCGACCGCTTCCTGCAGCATCCGCTTTTCATTACGGATGATGACCTCGGGGGTCTTAAGCTGGAGCAGATTACGCAGACGGTTATTACGGTTAATCACCCGGCGATAAAGGTCGTTCAGGTCGGAGGTGGCGAAGCGTCCGCCCTCGAGAGGCACGAGCGGACGGAGATCCGGCGGAATGACCGGTAGGATTTCTAGAACCATCCACTCCGGCCGAGCACCCGCCTGGATGAATCCCTGTACCAGCTTGAGCCGCTTGGCGACCTTTTTCCGGGTCTGTTTGCTGCGGGTCTGTTCGAGCTGCTGTTCGAGTTCAACGGCGAGTTCATCAAGATCGATTTTCTTGAATACGTCCCGGATCGCCTCGGCCCCCATCTTGGCGACGAAGGAGTCCCCGTACTGATCCTGAGCTTCGCGATACTCGGTCTCGGTCAATAGCTGCTTCGGCTTGAGCGGGGTCTTCCCCTCGTCGATCACGAGGTAATCCTCGTAATAGATTACGCGTTCGAGTTCCCGGGCCGTCATATCCATCATCAGTCCCAACCGGCTCGGCATGCACTTGTAAAACCAGATATGGCTAACCGGCACGGCCAGTTCGATGTGGCCCATCCGTTCGCGACGAACACGTGCGAGGGTCACCTCCACACCGCAACGATCGCAGATCACCCCTTTGAACTTGATCCGCTTGTACTTTCCGCAGGAGCACTCGTAATCCTTGGTCGGACCAAAAATACGCTCACAGAACAACCCGCCCTTCTCCGGCTTGAAGGTCCGGTAGTTGATGGTTTCGGGGTTCTTGGTCTCACCACGGCTCCACGAAAGAATCGACTCAGGTGAAGCGACAGTGATGCTCACCTGGTCGAAACCGACGGAGCGCTCCATGCCGAGGATTTCGCGGGCGGATTGGGTCTGTTTGTTCATGGGATGGTTTTTCTGGGTCTGGGGGTTAGGCGGCCACAACTTCCAACGGGCTGGGTTTCTGCAGATCCTCGTCTACGACGCGGCTGCGCTCCCCGACCTTTACGTCGAGGCAGAGGCTCTGCATTTCCTTGATCAACACGTTGAAGGACTCGGGCGTTCCGGCCTCCAGCGAATTGTCGCCCTTCACAATGCTTTCATAGATCCGTGTGCGACCGGCCACGTCGTCGGACTTCACGGTGAGGAGTTCCTGGAGGGTGTAAGCGGCGCCATAGGCTTCCATGGCCCACACCTCCATCTCCCCGTACCGCTGGCCGCCGTACTGGGCCTTGCCGCCCAGCGGCTGCTGGGTAACGAGGGAGTAAGGGCCAACCGCCCGGGCGTGAATCTTGTCCGCGACCAGGTGGTGCAGCTTCATCATGTAAATCAGGCCTACGACAACCCTTTGATCGAACGGCTCTCCGGTCCGGCCGTCCAACAGGAGGGACTTGCCATCCTCGTCGAGCTTAGCCTTCTTAAGGAAGTCGCGGATCTTAGTTTCGCTGATGCCGTCAAATACCGGCGTGGCCACGTTGAAGCCGAGAGCCCGGGCCGCGATTCCCAAATGGGTTTCGAGCACCTGACCGACGTTCATGCGCGAAGGCACGCCGAGAGGATTCAGGATGATGTCCACCGGAGTTCCATCCGGGAGATACGGCATGTCTTCCTCCGGCACGATCTTGGCGACGACACCCTTGTTCCCGTGACGTCCGGCCATTTTGTCGCCGACGGAAATTTTCCGCTTAGCGGCCACATAGACCTTAACCTGCTTGATGATCCCGGGATCGATGTCCTCCCCGGCTTCCACACGCTCTAACTCCACATCCTTCTCGTTGGTCAGTTGGTTAAATTTCTGCTCAAAGCTCGAAATGATTTCCCGGATCTTGATTCGAATCGGGCTGGGATCGATTTCGATGTGGTTATAAACGTCCGCGATTTTTCGCAGAAGCGTCTTCGTGATCTTGCGGTTGGCCGGGATAATGATTTCTCCGGTCTCGGCATTGACCACGTCCAGCGGGATCTTCTCGTTGAGCAGGATATTGGAGAGGGCTTGGGTCAGTTCCTCCTTTAACTCCGCATGCTTCTTGATGTACTTGTCTTCAACGCCCTTGGCGTGCTTCTTTGCCTCGCCTGGGGCCAACTTGATGACGTCTTTCTTAAGGCCGCCCCCAGTAACCTTCACGTCCATGACGATTCCGGCGGAGCCCGACGGCACCACCAGGGAGCTGTCTTTTACATCTGCGGCTTTTTCGCCGAAGATTGCGCGCAAAAGGCGCTCTTCTGGCGCCAACTCGGTTTCACTTTTGGGGGTGATCTTCCCCACAAGAATGTCCCCGGCTTTGACTTCCGCCCCGACACGGACGACGCCGTCCGGTCCGAGGTTTTTCAAGGCCTCATCCCCGACATTGGGAATGTCCCGGGTAATTTCTTCCGGACCGAGTTTCGTGTCCCGAGCGGAGATTTCAAACTCCTCGATGTGAATGCTGGTGTAGACGTCTTCCTTGACCAGGCGCTGATTCAAGAGAATCGCGTCCTCAAAGTTGTATCCATGCCACGGCATGAAGGCCACGACCACATTCCGCCCAAGGGCAAGCTCGCCCCCGTCGGTGCAGGGCCCGTCGGCGATCACCATGCCCTTGGTCACCCGTTGACCAACTTTTACGATTGGTTTCTGGTTGATGCAGGTGCCGTTGTTGGAACGCATGAACTTCCGCAGGTGGTAGACATAGATCCCCTTGTCGGGATCGGTCTTCAAGCGCTTCCGATTTTCCGGAGCCTCACCATCTTCGGTGACGATAATCATGTTCGCAGTGACGGAGGCCACCTTGCCGGGACCCTCGCTGATCATCATGGCATAGGAATCCCTCGCCACCTTGCCTTCCATCCCGGTGCCGACCACCGGCGATTCGGAAATCAGCAGAGGCACGCCTTGCCGTTGCATGTTTGAACCCATCAATGCGCGGTTCGCGTCGTCATGCTCCAGGAATGGGATGAGGGAAGCGGCCACGGAGACGAGCTGCTTGGGGGAAACGTCCATGTAGTGAACCTTGTCCGGCTCCACCTCGAGGAACTCCCCGCGGTAGCGGACGGAGACCTTCGGCGAGGTAAACTTGCCGTGACCGTCCACCGCCGTGTTCGCCTGGGCCACGATAAAGTTCTCCTCCTGGTCGGCCGTCAAATAATCCAGATCCTCACGCACCCGGCCACTTTCGACCTTCCGATAAGGGGTCTCGATGAAGCCGAACTCATTAATCCGCGCATGGGTCGAGAGACTGGAGATCAACCCGATGTTGGGCCCTTCCGGAGTCTCGATCGGGCAGATCCGTCCGTAGTGGGAAGGATGCACGTCACGAACCTCGAACCCGGCACGGTCGCGGCTGAGACCTCCCGGTCCAAGAGCCGACAGACGGCGTTTATGGGTAACTGGTCCATCAGCTGCGAGAGTTGGCTACGACCGAAGAAGTCACGGATCACCGCAGACAGCGCCTTCGGATTAATCAGCTTTTGCGGCGTCATACCCTCAGTGTTCACGTCAAACAGGGTCATGCGCTCCTTCACCAGACGCTCCGTCCGGCTTAGACCGGTGCGGCACTGGTTGGACAACAATTCACCCACAGTCCGCACGCGGCGGCTGCCAAGATGATCAATATCATCCGTGGTCCCCTCTCCGAGACGTAGATTGATCAGGTAGCTGGTCGCGGCGACCACATCCTCCTTCGTAAGGATGCGGGTTTCGAGCTCGGTCTGCAGGCCAAGCTTCTGGTTGAGCTTGTGCCGGCCAACCCGGCCGATGTCATACCGTTTTGGATCGAAAAAGAGACGCTTCAGCAAGGCCTTGGCGTTGGTCACGGTGGGCGGATCACCCGGGCGCAACTTCCGGTAGATTTCCTTCAGCGCGCTTTCCGTGTCTTTGGCGGGATCCTTCTTGAGGCACTTCAGGATCGTGTCGTCCACGCGGATATCCACGACCTCCACACTCTTCAGCCCAAGGTCCAGCAACTGCCGCACCACACCCTTGGTCAAGGGTTCAAAGGCACGAGCGACCACCAGATCGGCGTTCGCCGTATCCCTCACCTCCTTGATCAGGACTTTCTGACTGAGCTCATTCTCTTCCAGATTCTCCGAGAGCTTGAGGCTCTCGATCCGATAAAAGAGGGAGATGATGTCCTCGTCCGTGCTGTAATCCAGTGCACGCAAGAGCGTCGTAAGGAGGAACTTCCTCCGGCGCTTCCGGCGGTCGAGATGGACATACAGCAGGTCGGAAGTGTCGTAGGACACCTCAAGCCAGGAGCCCCGGTCCGGAATAATCCGGTAGCTGTGCAGGATTTTGCCGTTCGCGTGGACGCTGGACTCGAAGCAGATGCCCGGCGAGCGATGCAGCTGACTGACGATGGCCCGTTCAGCGCCATTCACGATGAACGTGCCCTGCCGGGTCATCAGCGGGAGTTCGCCCATGTAGACGCGCTCCTCAATCGTGGAACCCTCGTTGTGGAGGGCAAACGTCACGTAGAGGGGCGCAGCAAAGGTGACGCCCTCCCGCAGACACTCGATCGGGCCCTGTTTGGCTTGGCCGAGCTCATAATGGCTGAAGTCGAGTTTGATCTTCTCGTCGTATGACTCGATCGGGAAAACCTCCCGGAACACGGCTTGCAGGCCGTAATTTTTCCGGTTCTTCGGGGCGACGTCCTCCTGGAGGAAGGACCGGTAGGAGTCCAACTGAACCTCGATGAGGTTCGGCATCTCCACCGTCTCGGGCAACCGCCCGAAATTGACCCGCTCTACTTTTGCCACTTTCGACATGCTGCTCTTTTCTCCTGCCCCAGCCTTCCGGGGTTGGGTTTAAAGGGTTATTTGACCTCCACCTTGGCGCCGGCTGCTTCGAGCTTCTTCTTGATCTCAGCGGCCTCTTCCTTGGTGGCACCTTCCTTGACGGTCTTGGGAGCACCCTCGACCAACGCTTTGGCATCAGCCAGACCAAGGCCAGGCACCACCGCCCGGACTTCCTTAATCACGCCGATTTTGTTGGCGCCCGCGTCCTTAAGAACGACCTCAAAAGTGGTCTTCTCTTCGGCCGCCGCACCACCGGCTGCGCCGCCGGCTGCCGGGGCGGCTGCGACTGCGACCGGTGCCGCGGCGCTCACGCCCCACTTGTCTTCGAGTTTCTTCACGAGTTCGGACGCCTCGAGAACGGTCAGGCCGCTCAGCGTCGTCACTACTTCATCCAGATTTACCGCCATGGTTGTCTCCTTCCCCTCCGCCGTCTTCCTTGGGACGGCCTCGGGGCAATGTCTTGTTGGTCCCCGAATTAGCCGGCCACACCCGTGGCCGAATTATCCCGGAAAGGCTCCCGGGCTAACTCTTGGATTTTGCCTTTGTTACTGTGCATGAAAGTCAGGCCGCTGCGGCGGCTTCTGGTTTGGAGCGGATCACGCGAGCTACCCGGGCGCCAGGTTCCTGGATCAGGCGAGCCAGCGTTGCCGCCGGGGCCTGGATCGCGCCGAGCAGCCGGGCGCGCAGAACCTCCGCCGAAGGCAGGTCAGCGAGCATGGTCAAATCGGAAGCCCCCAGAAGCTTCCCATCCATCACGCCCACCCGCAGGTTGGGGCGAGTAAACTCGGCTTTGAAGGTCTTGATCACTTTGGCGGCGGCCGGGGCGTCGGCCCCACCAGAGACCACGGCAGTCTGTCCGGCCAGCTCTTTGTCCATGGTGGGCAGCGATGCCTCGTTCAGCGCCCGCCGGAAAAGCGTATTTTTCACCACCTTGACGGCGGCTCCCACCTTGCGCAGGCGGCCGCGCAGTTCCGAAAACTCCGAAACCTTCATTCCGGTGTAGTCGAGTACGATGAGGTAGGGCGAGGACTTCACCCAATCCTTCAGCGTGCCGATCATCACATTCTTTTCTTCTTTCATCGTCGCCTCCTTTAATCTTCGCTGCCTGCGGCTACTTCTGTCACCGCAAGGGGGATGCCCGGGGAAAAGGTTGCGGAAAGAACACAGTTCTTGATGAACTTGCCCTTCGCACCAGACGGCCGGGCCTTGGTGACCGACTCGATCACTGCCTGAACATTCTCCCCCAGCTTCTTCTCCTCGAAATTCAACTTCCCGCAACTCACGTGCAGGTTGGCGCCCTTGTCGACCTTGAACTCGACACGGCCGGCCTGACACTCCTTGACTGCTTTGGCGGTGTCTTCCGTCACTGTGCCAGTCTTGGGATTCGGCATCAGTCCCCGCGGTCCGAGCACTTTTCCGAGCTTGCGGACCTCATTCATCGCGTCGGGGGTGGCTACGGCCACGTCGAAATCAGCCCAACCCTCCGTCACCTTTTTGATCAGGTCGGCAAAGCCAACGGCTGTGGCCCCTGCTGCCTTGGCCGCTTCGGCCGCTTGCCCTTGGGCAAAAACGATCACCCGGACATTTTTGCCCGAGCCGTGAGGGAGACTCACGGTGCCCCGAACCACCTGATCCGTCTGCTTCGGATCAACCCCGAGGTTAAAAGCGAGGTCGACGCTGGGGTTCCCCTTGCTTTTTCCGGCCGGCATCTTCTTGAGCAGGGACACGGCCTCCCCGACCGAGTAACGCTTCTTTGACTCGATCAGTTTAAAACCTTCACGATAACGGCGACTGGGAAGTTTGGGCATGGGGTGCTCCTTAGTCCGAGATCTCAAGCCCCATCTGGCGGGCCGTGCCGGCGATGATGCGGAAAGCGGCTTCGTCCGAAGCTGCGTTGAGGTCATTCCGCTTGATCTTTACGATGTCCATCACCTGCTTTTTGGAAACTTTGCCCACCTTCACCCGATTCGGCTCCTTGGAGCCCGAGGCCAGATTCGCCGCCTTTTTCAGAAGAATCGAGGCGGGCGGGGACTTGGTGATGAAGGTAAAGCTCTTGTCCTTGTAGACCGTGATGACGACCGGAAGGATGCTGCCACTTTCCTTGGCGGTCCGGGCATTGAACTCTTTGCAGAACGCCATGATGTTCACGCCCTGCTGTCCGAGCGCCGGCCCCACGGGCGGGGCGGGATTCGCCGCGCCGGCAGGGATCTGGAGACGGATGATTCCGGTGACTTCCTTGGCCATAAAACTCCTTAAGTCTTCTCCACCTGCCAGTATTCGAGTTCGACCGGGGTGGAACGGCCGAAGATGGAAACCGCCACACGAACACGGCCGCGCTCGGTATCCACTTCCTCGATGACACCTTCCTGGTTTTGAAAGGGTCCGTCGCCGACCTTGACCCGGTCGCCGACTGCAAAAATAACCTTGGGGGTGACTTTCTCCTCCTTCTCCCGGATCTGGGCCAGCATCCCCTCCACTTCGCTGGGCCGCATGGGGGCGGGCCGGTCGCCGTCGGCAAACCCGAGTACGCCCGGAGTTTCCTTCACGAAATACCACGGCCGTTCGTTCAGCTTCTTCTCGGCGTCGTACAACGCCATCTTCATGAAAATGTAGCCGGGGTACAGTTTCCGCTCCGTCTCCACCTTCTTCCCCCGCTTGATCTCGGAAACGCGTTCCGTCGGGATCACCACCTCCTGTACAAACTCCCCCATCTCCTCGGTTTTGATGCGGCTCATCATGTGCCGCTTCACATTTGTCTCCTGGCCGGAGAGCACGTGCACGGCAAACCAAGCGGGTTCAAAGGTGGTGGCGGTTTCGCTCATCGTCATCCCTTAAAACTTCACCAACCACCCGACCACGCGGGTGATGAGAAAATCAAACCCAGAGGTGTAGGCGGCCAGGACCAGCGTGGTGGTGGCCACCACCGCGGTGCTGTCGATGAGCTCCCGGTATTTTTTCACGCCGGTCTCGGTCGGATCCCACGGCCATGAACACTTGGCCAACTCCGCACGAACCTCGCCAAGAAATCTCGCAAGGGCAGTACGGTAGCGGAGAACCAGGAAAACGATGGCGAGGGTCAATCCCCCCACCAACGCCGTCCACAGCCAACTTCCGCCGATTTTCCAAGCTTCCATGTTTTGCCTTCTCCTTGTTCAGATGCAGGGCAGGAGGGACTCGAACCCCCAACCGACGGTTTTGGAGACCGCTACTCTACCAATTGAGCTACTGCCCTCCATCCGTCCGGCTGGCGGGACCCCGCTTTTGGGGCGGGGCCCCCTCCCACCGGTCTCGTTATGCCTGAAAGTTACTTCAGGATTTCCGTAACCCGGCCGGCGCCGACCGTCTTGCCGCCCTCGCGGATGGCGAAGCGGATCTGCTTCTCCATCGCGATCGGCGTGATCAGTTCGACCTCGATGTCCACGTTGTCGCCCGGCATGACCATCTCCACACCTGCTTTGAGTGTGACGACGCCGGTCACGTCGGTTGTCCGGAAGTAAAATTGCGGACGGTATCCATTGAAGAACGGAGTATGGCGGCCGCCCTCGTCCTTGCTCAGGACGTAGACGGTGGCCTTGAACTTCGTGTGCGGAGTGATCGTCCCGGGCTTGGCGATGACCTGACCCCGCTCCACATCCTCCTTCTTGGTGCCGCGGAGGAGTAGGCCGACATTGTCGCCCGCCTCGGCGGTATCGAGAAGTTTGCGGAACATTTCAATGTCCGTGACCGTCGTTTTGGCCGTCGGCTTGATCCCGACGATCTCCACTTCCTCCATCTTCTTGAGGATTCCGCGTTCGACACGGCCGGTCACCACGGTGCCACGGCCTTCAATGTTGAACACGTCTTCCACCGGCATGAGGAAGGGCTGATCCTTCGGCCGCTCGGGGATAGGGATGTATTTGTCCACCGCCTCCATGAGTTCCAGGATCGGCTTGGCGGCGTCGCTCTTCGGATCGCCGGACTCCAGGGCCTTTAGCGCACTACCCTTGATGATCGGAATCTTGTCGCCGGGGAACTCATATTTCGAAAGCAGCTCACGGACCTCCACCTCAACGAGGTCGAGCAGGTCCTTGTCGTCCACCATGTCCACCTTGTTCAGGAAGACCACAAGGGCGGGCACGCCGACCTGGCGGGCGAGCAGGATGTGCTCACGGGTCTGCGGCATCGGGCCGTCCGCTGCGCTCACCACCAGAATCGCTCCGTCCATCTGGGCGGCGCCGGTGATCATGTTCTTGACGTAATCCGCGTGGCCCGGACAGTCCACGTGGGCGTAGTGACGGTTGTCAGTCGCGTATTCTACGTGGGAGGTGTTGATCGTGATCCCGCGCTCTTTTTCTTCCGGCGCGTTGTCGATTTGGTCATACGCGCGCGCCTCGGCCAGACCCTTTTTCGCAAGGATCGTGGTGATGGCTGCGGTCAAAGTGGTTTTCCCGTGGTCGACGTGACCGATCGTGCCGACGTTGACGTGGGGTTTGGAACGATTGAATGCCTCTTTCGCCATAACTCTTGTTTCTCCTTGCTCGGGTGTGCTGCCTCTCGGGTTCGCCGGGTTCGAGCCCGCCGTCAATGTCCCCGCTCGGGGTTTCATCGCGGCCGAGCCCATGACCGGGTTTGAACCGGTGACCTCGTCCTTACCAAGGACGTGCTCTACCAACTGAGCTACATGGGCGAGTTGGAACCCAAGAGGGTTCCGGGTTTCGCCCGGCGTTTCCTAATCGGCACGAAACCTGCTCCGAGCCTTGCGACTTGGTCAGATAATTGTGTCAACTAGGAACTTATGAGCATGCCAGCCGGCCCGTCCGGGTGTCAACACCCTCTTGCTAAAAAAAATAATTTTTTATTCTTAACCGGTGACCATCCGAAACACGTAAAAAACCATCCCGAAAAAGGCAAAGGCCGCGGCTGCATACAGCAGTAGGTTAGGGTTCGCCTGCTTCCCCTTCCCCTTGATAGGAGATAAGTTACGAAAGTTTGCGGGAATCCCTAAATCCAGCCCGATTTCCGCCTGAAAGGCCGCCCCCGTCGTTGGCAATGCTAAAGCTACCCGCGGAACCGCCCCTTCATACCGAAAAGGGATTTGTCCAAACTGCACCCGGTCGCGGTCCTGTAACATCACCTCGGTGATTTTCTCGTCGTTCACCCGGGAACCGTTGGTCGAATCCAGGTCCCTCACCCGGTATTCCTGGCCTTCCAACACCAACTCCGCGTGCCGCGAAGAAACACTCCCGTGCAGAATTTGGAGTTCGTTGCCGTCCGCCCGACCCACTCCGGCCTTGGGGCCCGTCAACTCGACGCTCAAACCAGGGAATTCTTTACTCTCGGAGACCAGTCTTGGCATGGGAAACGCCTATCTCTTTTTCCCTGCCGCGTCCAGCAGGGCGGAAAACTGCTGGAAGAAATAGGCCGCATCGTGCGGGCCCGGCGCCGCCTCCGGATGATACTGCACGGAAAACGCTTCGCCGGATGTTAGCCGGATCCCCTCACAGGTCCCGTCGTTCAGGTTCACGTGCGTCACCACCGCCTTGCCCGCCGGCAGGGTTTTCGGGTCGACGGCATACCCGTGGTTCTGACTGGTGATGGAAACCCTGCCCGAAGTCAGATCCTTCACGGGTTGGTTCCCCCCCCGGTGGCCAAACTTTAGCTTAAAAGTCTGCGCGCCGAGTGCGTGGGCCAACATCTGATGCCCCAGACAGATTCCAAAGATCGGTTTTTTCCCGATCAGCTCCCTTACCGTCGCATGGACATAGGTCGGCACAGATGGATCCCCCGGCCCGTTGGACAGAAAGACCCCGTCCACCTTCGCCTTTAAAATCTCCGCCGCTTTGGCTTTTGCCGGAAAAACCACCGGCTGAATCCCCTGGGCACGCAACAGTCGCAGAATGTTTCTTTTCATCCCGCAGTCGATCGCCGCCACCCGATGCCGCACCGGAGGCATTTTTCTGGTCTCGGCACCTAACTTGCCGGGAAAATCTTTTCCTTCAGGGTCCCACTCAAATGACGTTTTGCCAACACCCCCTTCATCGCACCCTGCGTCCGTAATTTTCGCGTCAGGGCCCGGGTGTCTACCCCCTCCACCGCCGGCACCTTGTTGCGCTGCAAATAGACCTCCAAGGACTCCCGATTCCGCCAGTTGCTTGCCCGTTGGGAAAGTCTCCGCACCACCAACCCCGCCACCTGGACCCGGTCCGACTCCTCATCCTCAGGATTGATCCCGGTGTTTCCGATCTCTGGATACGTTAGCGCCACGACCTGACCACGGTAACTGGGATCCGTTAAAATCTCCTCATAACCCGTCATCGACGTGTTGAAGCACATCTCCGCCGCCACCCATCCCTCCTGCCCAAAGCCGCGCCCCCGCAGAATGGTCCCATCCTCGAGCCCAATGATGCCGTCCATCGGCAAAAGCTACTTTTTCGGCGCCCGCCCGTCGAGGTCGTGACGAATTTCACCCCCGACGATTGTGAACACCGCCCGGCCTTTCAAGTCCCTGCCCTGAAACGGGGTGTTGCGACTTTTACTTCGAAACTCCTCCTTCTTCACCGTCCACTTTCGTTCCGAATCGATTACCGTCACATCGGCCGGCGCCCCTTCCCGCAAGGTGCCCCGGCCCAACCCGAAATAGTCAGACGGAAGGCATGTCATCTTGGCCACCACCTCCGCCAAGGGCATCCGCTGCCCGTGAACCAGTTCCGTCAAATACACCCCCACCGCCGTCTCCAAACCCACCACCCCAAACGGAGCTTCATCAAATTCCACCTCCTTTTCGTACGAGCAGTGCGGCGCATGGTCAGTCGCCAGGAAACGGATCGTGCCATCCGCCACCGCTTCCCGCACCGCTTTTACATCCGCTGCCGTCCTTAAGGGCGGGTTCATCTTAAAGTTCGTGTCGTATCCCTCCACCAGCTCTTCGGTCAGACAGAGATGGTGCGGCGAAGCCTCCCCGTCGAGGCGGACTCCCCGCGCCCGGGCTTCTCGCAAGATTCTCACAGATCCTGCCGAGCTAAGGTGCTGACAGACCACCCGGGCACCCGTCAGCTCAGCCAACAGCGCGTTCCGCGCCACAATCACCTCTTCCGCGATGCCCGGCCAACCGGGCAAGCCCAGGATCCGGGACCACTTTCCCTCATTCATCACCCCGCCGGCGGAGAGGCTGCGGTCCTCGCAGTGGTCGAGCACCGGCAGGTCAAACATCCGGGCATACTCGAGCGCGCGCCGCATCAGTTCCGCGCTTTGGATGCAGTGCCCGTCATCTGTGATCGCCACCACACCGGCCTGCCGTAACGCCCCGATCGGGGCCAAGGCCTCCCCTTTTTGCCCCAGGGAGATTGCCCCCGTCGGGAAAACGTTCGCCAGACCGGTTTCCTTGGCCCGCTGCCGCATCCACGCAATCGTGTTGGGTCCGTCGGCCACCGGTGAGGTGTTGGGCATGGCGACAAGAGACGTGAACCCGCCTGCCACCGCAGCGGCCGTCCCGGTGGCGATGGTTTCCTTGGCCGACTGTCCCGGCTCGCGCAGGTGAACGTGCGGGTCGATCAACCCCGGGGTCACCACCAACCCATCCACTTTCACCACCAACGCCTCCTTGGAGGGTTTCCCGACGGCAATTTTCCCGTCCCGGATGAGGAGATCGCCCTGAATCTCTTTCTTTGCCCCTGCATCCAGAATCCGGCCCCCTTGGAGAAGGATCTCGTTCATGACTCCCCCAATCCCCGCCCGCCGGAAACGAGATAAAGAACCGCCATCCGCACCGCCAGCCCGTTCGTCACTTGGTCTAAAATCACAGACTGCGGCCCGTCGGCCAGCTCACTTGCTATTTCTACACCCCGGTGGACCGGTCCCGGATGCATGAGCAACACCCCGGGCCTACAGCGCTGAAACCGCTCCAGGTTCAAGCCGAACAGCCCTGCATACTCGCCGACCGAAGGCAACCGCGCCTGTACCATCCGCTCATGCTGGATCCTAAGGAGGTTGATCACGTCAGCCTGCTCCAGTTCCTCATCCAGATCGTAGCCCACCCGGACTCCCAGCTCCTCAAACTCTTTCGGCAACAGGGTGGGAGGACCGACCAGCGTCACCTTTGCCCCCAGCTTGGTCAGAGCCCACAGGTTGGAGCGGGCCACTCGGCTGTGAATGATGTCACCGACGATCAGCACGCGTACGCCCTGCAGCTTCCCCAACCGCTCCTGAATGGTGAAGGTGTCGAGGAGTCCCTGGGTGGGGTGCTCATGCGCCCCGTCCCCCGCATTGATCACGGAGGCTTTGAGGCGCTGGGAGAGAAAATGGGCCGCACCGGCCGACCGAAATCACTCCGGCTTGCAGCGCCTCAAGATTTTTGGCCGTATCGGAAAGCGTCTCTCCTTTCCGCAGGCTGCTCGAATCCTTGTCCAGCGAGACCACGTCAGCGCTCAACCGCACCGCCGCCAACTCAAATGAGATTCGCGTCCGGGTGCTCGGCTCCACAAACAGGTTCACCACCGTGCGACCCTGCAGGGCCGGCACCTTCTTGATGGGTCGACCCAGAATTTCCTTAAACACTTTGGCCGTCGCCAACACTTGGTTCAATTCCTCCACCGAAAGTTCCCGTAGCGATAAAAAGTCTTTGCGATGCCAAGTCGTGCTCATGCCGCGCCCCTCTCCAAAACCACCGCATCCTCACCATCCTGCTCGGCCAGCCGGACGCGCACCTTATCCCCCGGAGAAGTCGGTAGGTTCTTTCCGACGAAATCCGGTCGGATGGGCAACTCCCGATGGCCGCGGTCCACCAAGACGGCGAGCTGGATGACTTTGGGTCGCCCCAGATCGCACAGGGCATCCATGGCCGCCCGAATCGTTCGGCCCGTGTAGAGAACATCATCCACTAGGATCACGGTTTTATCCTTCACATCGAAAAGCACCTCGCTGCCCTTGGGTACCGGGACGGCTTGGGCGAGATCATCGCGGTGAAAACTAATATCGAGAGACCCTACCGGGAGGGTTTGGCCGGACTCGATTTGGCCAAACTCCTTGGCCAAGCGCTGGGCCAGCGGGACCCCGCGGGTTTGGATGCCGATCAGGGCAATATTTCCCTCGGGATGCCGTTCGGCAATTTCATGGGCAATACGGCGAATCGCGCGGCGCACCGCTTCTCCATCCATCAACTGTCCGCCCATCTTCACCTCCTTGGGGAACTCGCAGGTTCCCTTTAAAGGACGCGTGATGCGTCTAAAAATTTCCTATCCGTTGACTTGATTCTTGGCGATCTCTTTCTCCCGCTGGGACCGCCATTGGGCCCGATGCTTTACAATCCAATCCAAAAGGGCTTTTTCAAAACCTACATCCTGCCCGGCTTGCTCGCTCAGATACCATTTATGTTTCAGGATCTCCTCCCTTTCCAGAAGGAACTCCCGGTAAAGCGCGGAGTTACGGAACACCGCGTTCGGGTCGGTGGCCAGGCTGGGTGTCCCCGCGCTGCTCATTAAGGACACGTTGGATCGCCCCATCAGAAGTGCAAGGGGGATGTGTCAAAAGGGTTACAATTTAAACCGCTTATTTTAAATTGGTTGGAAATAATATTTTTTTAACTTTATTTCCCAGTTCAACAAATTCACGACCGGAGATGGATCCTGATCCATCCAACACTACTGGCCTACCTTCATCTCCTCCGGACCGGCACAGCGGATCCAAAGGAATCTCTGCCAGTAGGGAGACCTTCTGCCTCTCCGCTTCCTTAGCACCCCCGCCCGATCCGAAGATGGCGTGCCGCTCCTTGGACCCCGGCAGGGAGAAATAACTCATATTTTCAACCAAGCCTAAAATCGTCACATTCACTTTTCGAAACATCGCGATAGCCTTACGGGCATCGATGAGCGCGACCTCCTGCGGGGTCGTCACAATCAGCGCCCCGTCCAATGCCACCGTCTGCACGATGGTTAACTGAATATCCCCCGTGCCCGGCGGCAGATCCAACACCAGCACATCCAGATCCTCCCAAGCCACCTGCCGAAGAAACTGTTGGGTAAATCTTGTCACCATGGGTCCCCGCAAAGCCGCCGGACTGTCATCTCCCAGCAACATCCCCATGCTCATCAGTTTCACCCCATGGACGACGGCCGGAAAAATCCGTTCCGTTCCTTCCTCCACCCGTAATCCCTCCCGACATCCCAGCATCAACGCCTGACTTGGTCCGTACAGGTCGCAGTCGCAAAGTCCGACCTTCAGACCAGACCTAACCAACTCTACCGCCAGATTCGCGGCCACCGTGGACTTCCCCACTCCTCCCTTTCCGCTCGCCACCGCGATGATCTTTTTCACCCCCGGAATCCCCTGGGGTCCGGTACTGGCGGTCGCCTGGGGAGGAGTCACCTCGGTCTCAATCGTGACGCTTTTTACCGAGCCATAGCCCTTGAGGGAATCCCGGATCTCTTTTCCGATTTTTTCCGGCACCACCGGGTCTGGCGTCGTCAACTTCAGTCGCAACTTCAGCTCGGTACCCTCCAAGGCCATATCC
>JBEANM010000043.1:0-7529 GCA_041165425.1 Verrucomicrobiota bacterium | reverse complement strand
TAGCCGAGAAGGCCGCTCTTCCCCTTCCGCATACAGACCTCACCCCAATGATAGGTCAGACTGCTGGACAGCAGGATCACCGTATTCACGATCATCACCCAGTTAAGGAAGGTGGGCGGATTCTGGATGCCGATGTCGGGAGCCCCGGCGGGAGGCCAATTGCCCGGCCCTTGCGCCAAGCGCAGAACAATGTAGCCCCCGATCAGGCCGGCGAAGAGCATGGCTTCTGAGGCTAGAAAGACGAGCATCCCGAACTTCGGGAGGGTGAAACGCGGTGAGCCCGCGGGGGCCGGCGCGTGCTGGGCGGTCATGGCAGCAGAACTCATGCGAGGAGGATTTAAGGTTGGATCGGCTCCTTGGCGATAATGAAATACAACCAGTACGCAGTCATCGCGAGGACCGCCACGATCATGATAAAGAGCAGCCGGAGATTGGCTTTGCGGAGAGGGTCGTTTTTCATCGGCGATCTGCCACCAAGAGAATTAGCAAAAACGGGAGATAGGCCACGGAAATCAGAAAGAGGCTGCGGGCGGTTTCGCGGGTCGGCCGGAAGGCAAAGCGGGCCGCGCCGGCCGCAAAGCCGAGACTCAAAAGAATGGATCCGGCCAGATACCAGGATCCGGCTGCCCCCAGATAAAAAGGCCAAACCACGACCACCAGCAGGGCTAAGCAGTAAAGGGTGGCCACGAGACCGGTCACCCGCCCCCGCTCATCTGAACATGGAAGCATCCGGAATCCCGCGCGGCGGTAGTCTTCCCGATAACGCCAGGCGATGGATAGGAAGTGCGGGATCTGCCAAAGAAACAGAATGGAAAAGAGCGCCCAACCCTCCGGACCGATTCTCCCCCTACCCGCGACGAATCCGAGCAACGGAGGAATTGCCCCTGGCACCGCCCCCACGAGGGTATTCAGCACCGTCATCCTTTTCATGGGGGTATAAAGAAACAGGTACAGAGCCAAGGTGGCTGCCGCCAAAAAGGCCACCGGGGCGTACACCCCGAAATACAAAATCGCCAAGCCCAACGCGCTCATCAGAGCACCCCCCAGCAGAGCTTCATCCGGACTGACGCGGCCCCTGGGCAGTGGCCTCTGGGCAGTTCTTTCCATCTTTGCGTCCAAATCCCGCTCCAGCCACTCGTTGAGGACAGCGGCCGCCGCCGCGACCAGGACCGTGCCCAAGAGGGTAAAGACCGTGCGCCAAGGATCGAGGCGGCCGGCCGATCCGCAGTAAAGCCCCACCAAAGTGGTGAGTAGAACCAGAGAGGTTAGGCGTAATTTACACAGGTCCGACCAGTCCTGCAGCCAAGCCTTCCAGCCTGCCAAAGACCGGGAATGAATAGGCAGAGCTGTTTCCATGGAGTTCATCGTACGGAAGCGTGTGCCTCCAGGGTCACTGACTCGCCGCTCCGGAATGTTTGGACGGATCGCCACGAGGCGAATCCCAGCAACCAGCCCGTCAGAGTCAGGCCAGCTCCGAACAGGACATGCAAGGTGGCAATTTCCGGCAAACGACCACTCCAAATCGTCAGGATTCCCAGAAATACCTGAGCTCCGGTCAACGCCGCCCAGGCGATCACCCCGCGTCGCCACCAAGATGGCGTGGAAGAAGGTCGCACACTCCAGACCGCGCCCACCAAGATTCCCAGCGCAGCCAAAATACCCAGCGTGCGGTGGAGGAGCTGCCAGGCGATCAGGGGCGTGGTTGTGACGGGCCACTGGAGTTCGGTGGCGCGATAGGTGTTAATCCCCTGCAGCACATCGGCCTGCCAGAAAGCGGGAAACCACTCGCCATAGATTTTGGGGAAGTCCGGTACAGAGAGAAACCCCGGCCCGTCATGACGCATAAAGGCGCCGAGGATGGTCTGCAGAAACACAACTCCGGTGAACGCCCATACCATCCGCATCCGTGCCTTGGAGAGGTCATCGGATCGGACAGGCCTAGTCCAAAACCGCGAGAGGACCAAAGCCAAGCTTCCCGCCACGGCCAAGTAAATCTGGGCAAGACAGGCATGGGTCATCCCCAGAACCCA
Organism: Verrucomicrobiota bacterium; assembly: GCA_041165425.1. Lineage (GTDB taxonomy): Bacteria > Verrucomicrobiota > Verrucomicrobiia > Methylacidiphilales > Verrucolacustridaceae > Verrucolacustris. Next base: position 5,499 of record JBEANM010000043.1, on the reverse strand, counting down.
AGAAACCTGAATGACGCGTTGCCCTCCAACCACGCCCTGCACCACCACCAGAATGGCGGCCACCAAGGAGAGCCCCCTAGCCCAACGGTCCTGGGTTGTGCTCCAAACCCATGCCATGACCCCAAGAGTGATGAGCCCGACGCCGGCGGCCACCAACCGATGGGAGTGTTCGAGGAAAACAAGCGCGCAAGCCGTCATCCTGGCCCACGGAAACGTAAACATGTTATGGCCGAACGTCCCGGGCCAATCCGGCACCGCCATGCCCGCAACCTTCGTGGTGACCTGTCCTCCGATGGTGATCAGGAAAAAGATCGAGCCAACCAGAAAACAGGCCGCCCGGTAGGTTCCGCTAGGCCGAGGCCGGGGCGTCATCCCGCAGGAACCGGGCGCGGCTTGGCCGCCGACCCTGCCGGAAGATCAGGCTCCGGCGGCTCGGTCTGCATGATGAAGTCCTTCGCGTGACCCGGGACGCTATACTCATAGGCGCCGCGATATACCGTTGGGGTGGTGGCGAAATTTCCGTGGCCCGGAGGCGAATCCACCGTCCACTCCAGGGTCGTAGCCTCCCAAGGGTTGCGCCCGGCGGGCTGGCCGTGCTTCAGGCTGCGAAAAAAGTTCCACAGGAAGATCAGCTGGGAAAAGCCCAGTCCGATGGCCGCGATGGTAATGAACTGGTTAATGGGCTGAAGCGCGCGCAGGTGCTCGTAGACCGTCGGATCAGCGATCCGCCGCATCATCCCGCCGAGACCGACATTGTGCATCGGGAAAAAGCACAGATTAAAAAAGATGAAGCTGAGGGCGAAATGAATCTTGCCCAGAGTCTCATTCATCATCCGGCCGAACATCTTGGGGTACCAAAAATAGATGGCAGCAAACATGGCGAAGATACTTCCCCCGAAGAGCACGTAGTGAAAATGAGCCACGATAAAGTACGTGTGGTGGACAAAGATGTTCACCGGCGTGGAGGCCATGAAAATCCCGGAGAATCCCCCGATCACAAACATCGAGACAAAGGCCAAAGCGTTGAGCATGGCTGTGTTGAACCGAATAGCCCCGCCCCAAATCGTGCCGAGCCAGTTAAAGGTTTTAATGGCGGAGGGCACCGCAATCACCATGGTGGAGACTCCGAAGGCGGCCGAAAGGACCAGATTCATGCCGGAGACAAACATGTGGTGACCCCAGACCACGAACCCAAGGAAGCCAATCGCGACCATCGCATAGACCATCGCGCGGTAACCGAACACCGGTTTACGGCTATTGACGCTCAAAATATCGCTCACCATCCCCATCGCCGGAAGAATCAGGATGTACACCTCCGGGTGACCAAAGAACCAGAAAAGGTGCTGCCAAAGGAGCGGTTGCCCCCCTTTCGCCGGATTAAAGAAGTTCGTGCCATAGTTCAGATCCAGAATCAACATCGCCCCGGCCGCCGAAAGCACCGGGATGGCCAGAAGAAGAAGAAAAGCAGTAATGAAGAGAGCCCAAACCGCCAGTGGCATCCGGAAAAAGCCCATGCCCGGCGCCCGCATGTTCACGATTGTGGTGATGTAGTTGAAAGCTCCCATGATGGAGGCCAACCCGTTGATAAAAATACCCGCCGCCCAAAGGGTTTGACCGATCTTGGTTCCGTTGTAGGCCGCCACGGAACTTAAGGGCGCGTAAGAAGTCCACCCGCTTGCCGCCGCTCCTCCGGCCACAAAGAAACCCGCTAGCATGATGAGACCAGAGGCGAGCCAGACCCAAAAGGACAACTCATTGATCAAGGGAAAGGCCATATCCCCACAGCCGATTTTTAGTGGGATCAGATAGTTACCGAAGGCCCCGACTAGGACGGGCATCACGACCAAGAAAACCATGACGGTGGCATGCATGGTAAAGAGGGCGTTGTAAAACTGCGGGTTGATGAAAGCCAGGGAGAGCGGATTCCCCACGTTGCCGTCCGGCATGACCTGCGTGGAGGGAAATGCCAGTTGCCAGCGAAGCAGTAGAGCCAACCCCCCGCCGATAAAAAGAAAGACCAAGGAACCAAACAAGTACTGCAGGCCGATGATTTTGTGATCCAAAGACCAGAGATATTTCTTCCAGCCAGTGGCTTCGTGGTGTGCATGCTGGCCGTGGGAATCGGCGTGGGACAGGGCGGCAGTACTCATGGTGGGGTCTCCTCTTTAGCGGTTGGCAACGGAAGCATCTGGCGGAGCGGGTCGGGAGTCGGCCGTAGCCACGGCCGGAGCCTTCCCCTGCGCCCAAGCAGCGAATTCTTCGGGCGTAACCACGCCCAGTTTACCGAACATTTTGTAGTGCCCTTGACCGCAAAGCTGGTTGCAGGCCAGTTGAAACTGTCCGGTGGCATCGGTTTTAAACCAGACAAAGTCATACACCCTTCCCGGCACCATGTCCTGATAAAGGCGAAACTCGGGCACGTAAAAGGAGTGGATCACGTCCTTGGATCCCAGATGGAGTCGGACAGCTTTGCCCACCGGAATGACCATGTCGTTATAGGTGGTGAAGTCATCGCGCCCGTCTGGATCATTGGGATCAATTCCAAAAGGGTTATCCTTCCCGACTTTTTGGGCATCCATTTTGGCGAGCTTGCCGTCTGGGCCGGGATATCGGAGGTTCCAGCCAAACTGCTCCCCCACCACGGCCACCTGCAAGGCGTCATCAGGAGGAGTCTCCATTCTCATCCGGGCCCACATCTCGTTCCCGTAAATAGCGAGCGCCAGGAAGATAAAGACCGGGATGGTGGTCCAAACAATCTCCAGCGTGTTGTTCCCGTGGCTGTGAATGGCTCCCACCCCTGCGCGCCGCCGGTATTTCACAATAAAGTAGATCATCGTGCTAAAGACCAGAACCGCGGTGATGCCGGTTAGCCAGAGAATCACGTAGAAGATAAAGTCAATCTCGTGACCGAAGTTGGAAACGTTCCGGGGCAACCACCAGACACTTGTCTCCCGGATTTCGGCGCAACCCGTGGAACTCCCCAACCCGAAAATCCCTATGAGCCATAGACCCATCCATCCACAAAGTCTCGTCATGAGCAGAGTCTCCTATGGATTTTGCAGGATTCAACTCCCGTGCAGGCCTCCCTTACGGATTGCCGGGTCGGTTTCTTTTGTGCGGTAGTTTTCAGAGGGAAAAGTGAGGTTAAAGAAACTAATAGAAGGAGGGTTGTTCTTAATACTTCTAATGCCTCCTTGCTGAAACCAGCCCTAGCCGTCAACTTTTAGAAACCTCGTTTGAACTACCGCCCATCCAGATCCCATCGTTAACATAACCTCCCCATGGCCAACATCTTCCCACGCTGGACCAACTGGATGCCGATCAAGATTCTGGTCTGCGTGGCCGTGGTGGCCGCCAGCATCGTCTCCGGCATGGCCTACTACTTTACTCCGAAATACACCCGGGTGGGCTACCAACCCACCCAGCCCGTTGAGTTCGATCACTCCTTGCATGTGAATCAGCTCGGTATGGATTGTCGTTACTGTCACACCCATGTGGAAAAATCCTCTCACTCCAACGTGCCAGCCACCCAGACCTGCATGAATTGCCATACCCAAATCAAAGCCCAAAGCCCCAAACTTGAGCCGGTTCGCCAGTCATGGAAATCCGGCCAACCCGTCCCCTGGGTCCGTATCCACAAGGCCCCGGACTACGTTTATTTTAACCACGCCGTGCACGTGAATCGCGGTATCAGCTGCGTCGCTTGTCACGGCCATGTCAACCGCATGCAGGTCGTCTGGCATGACAAGCCGCACAGCATGGGCTGGTGTCTCGAGTGTCACCGTGCCCCGGAAAACCATCTTCGCCCGCTCGACCAGGTGACGAATATGGATTGGGAGCCGCCCGCCGGCACCACCCAACGGGAGCTTGGGGAGAAATTTGTGCGCGACTGGAACGTCAACCCTCCCGTCAGCTGTAGTGGGTGCCACCGATGAAACGAGTTCTCCAACATCCCCCGGCCCCCGCAAACGGTCGCACTTACTGGCGCAGTCTTGGCGAGTACAGCAAGACCGCAGACTTCGAAGAGTGGTTGCACCGCGAATTCCCTGCCGGCGCCGCCGAATGGGAGCAGGACCCGCTCTCCCGCCGAAACTTTCTCCGCCTCATGGGCGCCTCTTTGGCTCTGGCTGGACTGGGCCTGAGCGGTTGCCGGCGTCCGGAGGCCCATCTGGTTCCCTTCACCCAATCCCCCGAGTGGGTGGTTCCCGGAAAAACCATGTCCTTCGCCACCGCCCAGCCGCGTCGTCGTGGCGCCATCCCCCTGCTGGCCACGACGTTCGACGGTCGTCCGATCAAGATGGAAGGCAACCCGCTCCACCCGGTGAGTCAGGGCAACAGCGACAACCACGCCCAAAGCTCCATTCTCGATCTTTATGACCCGGCCCGTCGCCGTCACCTGACCCTGAAAGGGAAAAAGGCCACGCCGGAACAACTGGAGGCTGAAATTCAGCGAATCCGTGCCGAGGCCGCTAACTCGGGTGGGGCCACGTTGGGAATTTTGGCGGACGAATCTGTCTCCCCTACCCGCGAGCGCTTGCGCGCCGACATTCTCCGTCAATTCCCGCAAGCGACTTGGGCGGTCTACGAACCCATTTCCCCGGGATACGATACAGAGGCTTCGACCGCCGCTTTCGGTGCCGGCACCCAATTCCGCGCCGACCTAAGCAACGCCTCCGCCATTCTCGCCGCCGACTGCGATTTCCTGGGAAGCGATGACGGTGATCTGACCGACACCCGGAGTTTCGCAGCAGGTCGGCGCATCCGAAAACCAGGCGACAAAATCAGCCGTCTCTATGTGGCGGAACCCCGCTTCAGCATCACCGGCTCCATGGCCGACCACCGCCTACGGCTCCGCGCCAGCGAAGTGGGGGCATTTTTGTTGGAGCTTGGACGTCAAATCCGCGGAATCCGCGCTACTCCGGAGCTCAGCGCGGCCCTGACCGCCGCGCCCAATCTCTCCCTACCCCAAGGCGTGGATTCCGCATGGATCCGCGAATGCGCTGTGGACCTGGTGGCCAATGCCGGGCGGGCCGTACTCCTGGTCGGACGTCGCCAACCGGCCGCCGTCCAGGCCCTCGGCCTCGCGATCAACTCGGCCCTCGGAGCCATCGGCACTACGCTCATCGTGCAACCGGCCTTTTCTTCGCCGGCTGCCTCGATCCGGGATCTCACCGCCAGACTTCAAGCCGGAACGATCAAGTCCCTGATCATTTTAGGAGGCGATCCTGCCTACAACGCGCCGGCCGATCTGGCCTGGGCCGAGCTACTGGCATCGGTCCCTGCTTCCATTCATCTCGCTTCCCTGCCCAACGCCACTTCCACGAAGACGACATGGTTTGTTCCGGGCACACATTATCTCGAAGCCTGGGGCGATGCGCTTTCACCCGACGGTAGTTATCTTTCCATCCAGCCGACGATCCAGCCCCTTTGGGCGGGCGAAAGTCAGCTGGAATTCCTTTGCCGAATCGCCGGAAAGGCCAAGCCCATCGGACCGGCCCT
>JBEANM010000042.1:0-8193 GCA_041165425.1 Verrucomicrobiota bacterium | reverse complement strand
CCTTTCAGCTTTCCAGCGACTTTCATCTTCCTAGTCCCAAGCGGGAGTCTGGCCAGGGAAGCCGATCGTACTACAAAGCCAGCGACGACAGCTTCTGGAGCCACGGGGCTGGAAACCACTCGTTTACCATTAAAGTGGCGACCAAGAAAAAGAATTGACCTAAAGCCTCCTGAAACTGGAGGGTCATTTTTTAATTAATTGGCGGCTTAGGCTTTTGGCCCGAGCATGTCCTCGGGACGCACCAGCTTGTCGAACTCGTCGGCCTTGAGATATCCGAGGGCGAGGCAGGCTTCCTTTAAGGTGGTGCCCTCCTGGTGGGCCTTCTTGGCCACCTCAGCCGCCTTGTCGTAGCCGATCTTAGGGGAGAGGGCGGTTACCAGCATAAGGGAACGACTGGTGTAGTCTTTGAGCTTGGCGGCATCGGCCTGGATACCTTCCACGCAGAACTCCCGAAAACAGCGGCAGGCGTCGGCCAGTAGTTCCACGGAGTGGAGGAAGTTATGGATGATGACCGGCTTGAAGACGTTGAGCTCGAAGTTGCCTTGGGAACCGGCAAATCCTATGGCGGCATCGTTGCCGTGGACCTGGGCGCAGACCATGGTCATGGCCTCTGACTGCGTGGGGTTGACCTTCCCGGGCATAGTCCCGCCCGCGGACCGGAGCCCAGCCAGCGGATGTCGTTCGCGATCTTCATCAGGGCCACAGAAAGGCTGCGGAGCGTGCCGCTGGCCGCGACGAGCGGATCGTGGGTGGCGAGGGCATAGAACTTGTTCTTGGCGGAGACAAACGGTTGGCCGGTAAGTTTCGCCAGATGGGCAGCGGCCTTTGCCGGAAAATCCTTATGGGTATTGATCCCAGTGCCGACCGCGGTCCCCCCGAGTGCCAGTTCATGCAACTCTGGGAGAGCGCCTTGGATACGGGAGAGGGCCGCGTCGAGCTGGGCTACGTATCCGGAAAACTCCTGACCCAGGGTCATGGGCACGGCATCCATCAGGTGCGTGCGGCCAATCTTGATGAGGCTCTTGAATTCGACGGACTTCTTGGCGAGCGCGTCCCGAAGCTTTTGCACCGAGGGGATGAGTTCCTTTTGGAGTTGGTTCACAGCCGCGAGGTGCATGGCGGTAGGGAAGGTGTCGTTGGAGGACTGGGACATGTTCACGTCGTCATTCGGGTGAACGGGTTTCTTGGAGCCAAGGGTGCCTCCAGCCAACTCGATGGCCCGGTTGGAGATGACCTCGTTGACGTTCATGTTCGTCTGGGTGCCACTGCCGGTTTGCCAGACGCGAAGGGGGAAGTGGTCGTCGAGTTTTCCCTCGGCTACTTCGGTGGCGGCCTGGGTGATCCAGCCAGACTTGTCTTTAGCCAAGAGACCGAGCTCAGCATTTGCTAGGGCACAGGCTTTTTTCAGAAGCCCAAAAGCATGGATTAGCGGAGCCGGCATAAGGTCAGAGGAGATGTCAAAGTGGTGGAGAGATCGTTCCGTCTGGGCACCGTAATACCGGTCGGCGGGCACCTCGATTTTGCCCATCGAGTCGGATTCCGTCCGCTTCTGGTCAGGTTTGGCGTCTTTTGGTGTCACCTGGTCTTTTATGAATCAAACTTTTGCAAATAACGATGAGGATTTTAGGTTCGGTAGGGAGGGGTCCGCCGACCCGTCCGGGTAAAATCCACCACTAAAACGGCCGCCTCGGCGAGGCGTCCCTACCTTAAAGAATCAATCCATAGGGTTTTGGGCAAATATTCACACAAGATATGGGATTTTCTTGTCACAGTTTCTTCGGGCGGTAGGGCTTGTTAAAGATGAAGTTAAAGCGATTGGAAATGGAGGGATTCAAGTCCTTCTGCGACAAAACAGTTCTCGAATTTCACGAGGGAATTACGGCCATTGTGGGCCCCAATGGCACTGGAAAAAGTAACATCCTCGACTCCATCCGCTGGGTTTTGGGAGAGCAATCGGCCAAGGCGTTGCGCGGCCAGGAAATGGCGGATGTTATTTTCCACGGGGCAGCAGGGCGCCGGGCCAGCGGAATGGCCGAGGTCTCATTAACCTTTAGCGACTGCGAAACCGTTCTCGGTACGGACTATCACGAAGTCCAGATCACGCGTCGGGTTTTCCGCGATGGGGTAAGCGAGTATGCGATCAACGGTGCCAATTGTCGGCTCAAGGATATTCAGCGGCTCTTTTTGGATACGGGGATCGGCCGCGCCGCCTACTCGATTATGGAGCAGGGGAAAATTGATCAGATTCTCTCCTCCCGTCCGGAAGATCGCCGCGCCATTTTCGAGGAAGCCGCCGGGGTCATGCGGTTCAAGGTTCAGAAGCGGGAAGCGGAAAGGAAGCTCGAGGGAACCGAGGCCAACCTGCTCCGCCTCGCCGATATCTTGCGGGAAGTGCGCCGCCAAATGGGATCCCTCCAGCGCCAGGCGGGCAAGGCCCGTCGTTACCGCGAGATTTTTGACAAGCTCAAGAGAATGGATCTGGCTCTCTCCGCCAGAGAGCGGGATCGATTGCTCCTCAAAATTGACGAGCTCTCCAGTCTTCAGGCCAAGACCAAGGCCGATCTTGAGCGGGCCCATGCCACCGAGGCGGCCTGCGAGCAGGCCGTTCGCGGCCAGCGCGCCAAACTGGAGGAGGCGGATCGGGCTTGGCGGGATGCCGAGCGCGAAGTGGTCTCCGCCAAGGCCGAAGAGGTTCGCTGTGCGGAGCGGGCCCGGATGCAAAATGAGCGGGCCGATGAACTAGGCGCGGCCATTGAGCGTGCCCGCGGGGAAATAGCCTTGGCGGAAAGACAAACCGCCGCCCAAGAGGAGCTGATCCGCACGCTGAAAGCGGAATTGGAGGCAGTGACCGCAGAGTTCCAAAAAGCTGACCAGGCGTGTTCCGAAGTGCAGGAAGAGGCCAACCGGGCTCGCGCCAGACGGGATCAGGCTTTTGCCCATGTGGAGTCGGTCCGGGGCCGCCGGGAATCAGCCCGGAGGGAGGCCGATACGGCCCGTGCCCGCGCGGCCGCTGAGGAAGTGACCACGAGGCAGCGGGCCGAGATTCTCGAGCGGGTGCGCCAAGAGCTCTCGGAAAAAGAGGCTGAAATTTCCCGTGAGCGTAGTTCCTTGGAGGTTTTGTTCGGAAAGCTGCGCGAGGCGGAAAACCTGCTTCCGCAAGCCCAAGGCAAAATGCGGGAGGTCGAATCCCAGCTTCGCGCCGCCGAGGAAACCTTGGGTCACGCAGAGAAGGCCCTTTCCGGGGCCGAAGCAGAGAAAACACTTTCGGAATCACGGCTCGCGGCGGTGAGGGAGCGGGCGGTAGGGGATGCCGAAGCCTGTTTAAAAGCCTGGTCGGCGACCGGCCGTAATGGAGCCTATGCGCTTTGGCCCTCCCTTAAGATCCGGGAGGGGTACGAGACGGCGGTGGCCATGGCTCTGGGGCCCTTGCTGGATGGGGTCATGGTGGATGATCTTGAAGCGATGGCCCAGACCCTGGAGTCAGGAGAGGACGGACCTTCCGGTTTCTTGATTTCCAAAGTTCCTGCCGGACCAGGCAGTGAGTCTTGGCCGGAAGGAGCCGCTCATTTCATTGAAAGCGCCGGGGGGTGGGAGCCGGTGCTGCAGCATTTGCTCGCCGGAACGTGCATTGCTGAACACTGGGACCAGGCACAGGAATTGAGCCGGCAACGGCCCTCGGCGGTGGTGATTTGTCGCGATGGCCGGATGATCAGTGGTCGCGGTTGGCAGCGGCGCGGTAAATTCCGGGCCGCACGGCCGGGCAGAACAGAGGTGGAGGCCGCTCAAGACGGTTTGGCTCGGGCCGAGCAGGCCGTCCGGGAGGCAAGAATGGCGGTGGAGCAGGCGCAAGGCGAAGTGGAGCGCTTGCGCGGGGAATTGGCGGCATCCCGCCAGGCGGAAGAAAGTGCCCGGAAATGCCTCGAAGAGGTTCGGCGGGACCACGATCGCCGTGATGCTCTCCATCAGGCACTGCAGGCGGAAATTTCCCGCCGCCAGACCGAGGCTGCCCGCTTGGAACAGGAAATTGCCCTGCACCAAAAAATTGCGGCCGAGAAGATTTCCGAGGCCGAAAGGCTGATGGCGCTGGAGCAGGGGATGGAAGCAGAAATGAGCCAAGCGGAAGAGGCTCGTCGCACGGCCGAAACGGAAGAGGCGAAGCTCCAGGAAATTCTTACCGAACGGCGGGTGGAAAAGTCAGGCCGACAACAGCGACGCGACTCCTGTGCGGCGCAACTGGCTCCGGCGGAAACCCGTTGGACGGAGCTGCGGGAGCTTGTCACCAAACGCAGCGGGGAGATTTCCGCAGATACGGCGAGGATGGATGCCGCGCGGACCGAAGCGGAGTCCGCCACCAAGGCCGAAGGAGAGGCTCTTCATCGTGCCCAAGAAATTGAGGCCTCTACAGCCGGGCTTAAGCAGGCCCGCGAAAATGAGGCACAGATTTTAACGCAGAAGGAGGAGGAGGTAACCCAGTGGCGGCAGGAAGGGGAGAAAGCCAAAGACACCTTGGCCTCTCTTGCCCTCAAGGGGTCCGAGTTGGAGCATCAACGTCAAAGCCTCGCGGATCGACTGCAGCGCGAATACGCCACTCCGCTCATGGAAGCCAAAGCTGAGGGAGAGGTCACGCCGCAGACCGATGAGGATTGGCTCAAGTTGGAGACCGAGGCCAAAGAGCTTCGGGAAAAGGTGGAGGACATGGGTCCGGTGAATACTGAGGCGATCACCGAGTTTGAGGAGTTGGAGAGTCGCCTCAAATTCCTCGAGACCGAGGAAAAGGATCTCACCACCGCCAAAGCCCAGTTGGAAGAGGCGATCAAGAAGATCAACCAGACCACACGTCTTTTGTTTGAGGAGACCTTTGACAAGGTGAAAGCGAACTTCGGAAATCTTTTCGCCGAGCTGTTTGGTGGGGGCCGTGCGACCGTAAAATTAACCGAAGGCGAGGATCTTCTGGAGGGTGGGATCGAAATTGAAGCGCAACCCCCCGGCAAGCAGCCCAAGGTGATCTCCCTGCTTTCTGGCGGGGAAAAGACCATGACCGCCCTGGCGCTTCTTTTGGCGATCTATGCGGTGAAGCCTAGCCCGTTCTGCGTCTTGGACGAGATGGATGCGCCGCTCGACGAGTCCAACACGGTCCGATTTGTGCAGATCATTGAGAGGTTCGTCGAAAAATCTCAGTTTCTCGTGATCACTCACAACAAGCGCACCATGTCGGCGGCGGATCTATTGTATGGGGTGACGGCGCCGGAGCCGGGCTGTTCGCGGATGATGTCGGTCAAGCTCACCCGGGAAGAGGAAACCCCGCTTTTCGCCAGAGCCGGAGCCTGATTCGTGTCCGAGCGTCCTGAATCCCTCCGCCAGACTGCGGAAAGGGTGGCCCGGAGTGCCGGACGGAGTCTTCGGGAGGCCAAGCACACTGTCCTTCAGGTGGATGCTGACGAGCAGCACGATATTAAACTGGAGCTAGACCGCCGGATTCAGGAACAAATCCGTCAGGAGATTTTGCAGACATATCCCGGGCATGGGTTTCTTGGCGAGGAAGGAGGGGAAATGGCCCGGGCGGGGCAGTATGAGTGGGTTGTCGATCCGATTGATGGAACGGTGAATCTATTTTACGGAATCCCACACTATGCGGTTTCGGTGGCCTGCCGGCTGGATGGCCGGACGCTGGCCGGGGCTATCTACGATCCCAACCGGGAGGAGTTGTTTTCGACCCATGCAGGCGGGGGGAGCACCTGCAACGGCCACCCCATCCACGTGGCGAAAAGAGTCGAACTGAGTGAAGCGATCCTTGCTTTGGGGTTTTCGAAGGGCAAAGCCACGATCCGGAAATGCCTTGAGCTTTATCGCCATTACGGGGACCGGGTGCGCAAGCTTCGGGCCATGGGGTCCGCCGCGCTGGACCTGGCCTACGTCGCTTCTGGCCGCCTCGACGCCTATATTGAGCAAGGGGTAAGCATTTGGGATGTGGCTGCCGGTGCTCTCTTGGTGGAAGAAGCGGGGGGACAGGTAAGAATCAGCCCCGGCGAACCTGCGGGAAAGATCCACTTGGTGGCCAGCAATGGTCGGATTCCGTTGGAATTTGTTTAACCTCGATTTCGAGGAATACCGTCCTACCCCACTGTAGACTAGAGTCATTGAAGTTGGGGTCGCTTGCTGGCATTAAAGAGGGATGAGTAGCCCCATCCGAGTCCGCTTCGCCCCTTCGCCTACCGGCATGCTGCACATTGGGGGTGCCCGGACGGCTCTATTTAATTGGCTCTACGCCCGGCACACGGGCGGAAAATTCATCCTGCGGATTGAGGATACCGATCAGGCCCGAAACACTCAGGAAGCCGTGGATGTTATTTTTCGGGGAATGCGGTGGCTCGGATTGGATTGGGATGAAGGACCGGACGGCAAGGGGGGCACCGCGGGGGATCGGGGGCCGTACTTTCAAAGTCAGCGGGCTGACATCTACCGCAGCTATTTGGAAAAGCTCAAAGCGACAGGCAAGACCTATGAAGACGGCGGAGCTCTTAAATTCAAGATGCCAAAGACTCCCGGGGTGGTGAAGGACCTGGTCTGCGGTGAGGTGACTTTTGACCGCACGATGGAACCTGACTTGGTGATTCAACGGAAAGACGGCAGCCCGGTGTTTCACTTTGTAAATGTGGTCGATGACTTGGAGATGGGGATCACGCACGTCATCCGTGGGGAAGATCACCTAACCAACTCGCATAAACACATGGCCCTTTATGAAGCCTTGGGGGCCACGCCGCCGCAGTTTGCCCATATTCCGCTGATCCTGAACCGGGGAGGGTCAAAAATGAGCAAGCGCGATGAAGGTGCGGCCCTTGGGTTCTATGAAGAGGCGGGATATCTGCCTGCGGCTGTCCGGAATTACCTATGCCTCTTGGGATGGTCACCGGGTGAAAATCAGGAGATTCTGCCCATTGCCGATCTGATCCAGCGTTTTGATTTGCCCAAGATTAACCGAAGCAACGCGCGTTTCGACGGGGATAAGCTTTTTTGGATGAACGGGGAGTACTGGCGTTCCCTTTCGGATGGGGATTTTCAAGGTTTTGCCGCAGAGTATCTCGGCCGCACTCGTCCGTCCGTGTCCCAGATGGATCCGGCTTTACGGCAACGGCTGTTGCCCTTGATCCGTGAAAAGGTCAGGACAGGCAGAGAAATGGCCGACTGGTTTGATCCCTACCTCAGCAGCGAATTTGACTACAGCGACGAGGCCAAAAGGAAGCAATTCAGCGCTCCGGAGGCGGCGAAATGGCTTCCTTCCTTAATTTCGGCTTTCAGTTCTTTGGCGGGGGACTGGAATGACGCCGCGGTGGAGGGGGCCTGCAAGAAGGTCGCCGAAGATGCCGGAGCGAAACCAGCCAAAGTGATTCATCTAGTGCGGGCAGCGGTCTCTGGACGAACGGTGGGGCCCTCCTTATTTGGCCTGCTCACCGCCTTGGGGCGGGAAGTAACCCTGGCACGATTGGAACGCACCCAAAAGGAGTTGGCGGCAGGGCGATTGGCGGCGGCATGACGCTGGCGAACAGCATTACCCTGTTGCGGATTCTTTTGGTTCCGCTTTTTGCCTGGGCGCTCCTTTATCACAACGAAAGTCATGCAGAGGGGTATACCGGTTCGGGCTGGTACTGGGCGGCCGTGATTCTTTTTGCTGTGGCGGCAGCATCGGATGGCATTGATGGATGGGTGGCGCGTCAGTTTGGTCAAAAAAGCCAACTTGGTCGGATTCTGGACCCCGTGGCCGACAAACTGCTCTTGGTTACCGCCATTGTGCTCCTTGGCACGGTGGGGGTGGCTGGCTTGGGCAAGCTCCCGACCTGGTTCCCAATTCTCGTGGTCAGCCGGGATCTGATCCTTGTGGCCGGCACGATCCTGGTGGGGACCCTCCTCCACAACTACCACTTCGTTCGACCTCACTGGACCGGCAAGGTTTGCACCTTTTTTCAGATCACGGTGGTGGCTTTCGGCCTTCTTTTCCCGGCCCACCCTTTGGCGAAAGTCTTTCTTGTTCTGGCCGGGGTGATGACGACGGCTTCCATGGCCGTCTACCTCACTCGGGGATGGAAACTCCTGCACGCGAGTAGTTATGGCGAAGCCGGCCGGGGCTGATTCCCGGCGCCCGGTGGTGGCCATTGTCGGCCGACCCAACGTGGGCAAAAGCGCTCTTTTCAACCGTAT
>JBEANM010000041.1:0-12478 GCA_041165425.1 Verrucomicrobiota bacterium | reverse complement strand
CGCCTTCCTCGTCCTGATCGCCTACATCCCGGAAAGCCCGCGCTGGTTGGCCGAACAGAAACGCCACGACGAGGCCTTGGCGGTTTTAAAAGAGGTGGGGGCGGCCGATCCCCAGGCCGTGCTCAAGGACATCCTGGAGTCCATGCACAACCAGTTCGACACCGTGCATGCCAAATTCTGGCAGTCCAAATATGCGCTCCCCATCACTGCGGCCATTGCGCTGGCCGTCTTCAACCAGCTGTCCGGCATCAACGCGCTGCTCTATTACGCTCCCAAGGTTTTCGCGCTGGGCGGGAGCGATCCTGACCTGGCCCTGCTCCAGTCCATCCCCGTCGGCATCATGCTGGTCATTTCCACCACCCTGGGAATGATCCTGATTGACCGGCTGGGCCGGAAACCCCTGCTGGTTTACGGCTCCCTCGGGATGGCTCTTTTCCTGGCGCTGGCCGGCCTGCAATTCATGGCCGAACCTTCGGGCGAGGTGTCCAACTCGCTGATGTGGCTCTTCATCGGCTACCTGCTTTTCTTCGGTCCTTCCACCGGCGCGGTGATCTGGGTCTACATTTCGGAAATTTTCCCCAACCGCGTGCGGGCCAAGGGCCAGTCGCTGGGCAGTTTCACGCACTGGTTCATGGCCGCGGCAGTCTCCCAGGCGTTTCCCGTTGCCGTGGCCTTGCCATGGATCGGGGCGGGTCACAGCTTCCTTTTTTTTGCGGTCTGCATGGTCGCGCAGGCGGTGTTCGTCTGGCGGGTGTTACCGGAAACCAAGGGCGTCTCTTTGGAGGGCCTGCAGAAAAAACTTGGGATCGAGTAATCTGATTTTTTCGCCGGCGCCCAGCTTTCCCTCCATGGTGCCTTGGGCTGATGGGGACTTCCGCCTATCGTCTTTCCCATGAACTTTGCCCCTTTTTTTCTGCTCCTTGGTTTGCTGCCGGCCGCGGGCCTAGCAGAAAACCGGCCGGCCTTTACCCGCCCCGCCTCCGTGAACCCCACCAACGTTATCCGGGACAAAACCCTGGTGGCCTGGTGTCAACCCGAAACCTCCGCCGATGCCACGGGAGGCGGAGGGCTCCTGACCCTGCAGGAGGGTGGCCGTTTCGACAGCATCGTGCTCGGAGAAAAGAGAGGCGGGGTGTGGATGGCCGGTAGCGAAATGTTTCACCGCACCCAGGACGACCAGTCCGCCTCCCCCCCCACCGACGACGCGGGCCAAATGGTCCAGATCGCCGTGGCTTACCAAGGAGACCAAGTGAGGGTCTTCCGCAACGGCACGAGCTACGCGGAATACCGCGTGACCAAGCCGGAGACCTTTGGTGCGACCGCGGAAGTTCTCATCGGTTGGCGGCACTTCGGGGCGGGACCGGGATCCTTTTTTATCGGCCAGATCGAGGAGGCCCGGATTTACGACCAGGCCCTCGACGCCAAAACGCTAGCCACACTGGCGCCGGGTAAAATCGGATCCCCCGCCCCCCTGGCCCTGTGGACGTTTGAGAAGGGAAGTCTTGAAGACCGCATGGGCCGCTTTGGCCCGGGCCGGTTGCACGGCAAAGCCGAGATCCAAAACGGCCGCCTGCAGCTAAGCGGAAACGGGGACTACTTTGCGGTCAAAGCCATGCCCACCGCATTTGAGCCCACCCTGCATTTCCGTCCGGAGGGAGGGGCCGCGGGCGATGCGATTCCCTTCTACCACGGGGGCCAATATCACCTTTTTTATCTGAGATCCAAGACCTGGGCCCACCTCGTCAGCAAAAACCTGGTGGACTGGTCGGAGCTCCCCCCCGCCCTTCGCATCGATGAGTCCGACCCGCTGGGACCCGACGCCGAGGAGTGCTGGACCGGCAGCATCGTGGAAAAGCAAGGGCTTTTTCATCTCTTTTACACGGGAAAAAACATGCGCGACCCGCGCGGGGATCAAAAAGTGATGGTGGCCACCAGTCGCGATCTGATCACCTGGACCAAACAGCCCGACCGAACCTTCTACGCCGATGGAAAGATCTATTGGAGCAAGCCGGTCAACGGCCCCATCGATCCGGCTCCCTACCATCACCAAGCCTTCCGCGATCCGGCGGTCTTCTGGAACGAGCAGGCCAAGGAGTGGTGGATGCTGTTGCACGCCATCCGGGCGGACGGCTCCGCCCCGGCCATGGGACTTTACACCTCCCCCGATCTGCTTTCCTGGAGCGCATGCGAACCCCTGCTGACCTACGCCATGGCGTTGTCCGGCGACTGCCCCGACATTTTTGAACTCGGCGGCAACTGGTACATCCTCAACGGGAATTACGAGTTCACCTGGGCCCCGGAACTGGCCGGGCCCTGGGATCAGGGACTCGCGCCCTACGACTGTGGCGACCTGCGGGTGGCCAAAACGATGTTCGACGGCAAGCGGCGCATCCTGGTAGGTTGGATAGGCGATTACGCCGAGGACCGGGACGCCGGCACCCCGCAGTGGGGCGGCCACCTCAGTATGCCGCGGGAAATCCACGCACCCGCCCCCGGCAAGCTGGGGCAACGACCAGTCGCGGAAGTTGTCGCCGCCTTCTCCCTTGAGGTCGTCAGGTTGCCCGATGGAGCTTCGTCCGCCGAGCCCCTCTCCCTGCCCCGTGATTTCCTGCTTCACGCCACCCTGACCAACGCTTCGGCCGACGCCCGAGCGGAAATCATTTTTCGCCGCCCCGCCGGAGCCACCGAGGGCGGCTACCACTTGCGGGTTGATTTTGCCACCAGGACAATCGAGCTCGGTGGCCGACACAAGCAGCACCGGCAGGTCTGCGAGTTTGACCCCTCTCAGCCGATGGAGATCCGGCTCTTCGCCATCGGCACGATCGTGGAGGCCTTCATCAACGACCGATACGCCTTCACCATGCGGGCCTACGATTTTTACGGCCCCCAGATGCAGGTCCGGGCCGAAAGGGGAACCTTTCAGATCCAAAACACCTCGATCACAGAACAGGATCAGCGGCCGTCCGCCCGGAAACCCTAGATTCGGAACTACTTTTCTCGAAGAAAATCCTCCTCCTTGAGCGAGGAGGAGTTTTCCAACGAAACGTGTCCATCCAGCCAAAGGACGTTGAAAGATCCCTCCGGCGGTTCCCCACGGGAGTTCAAGCCGTCGGCATTCACCTTCTCGCTGGACCAGCGTTGATACTTGGAATTCTCCCCGGATCTCCATTTTCCGCGAGAGTCCGGGTTCCAGAGATTTCTATCCGAACCGGCAATGCCATCAATAAGCCCGACGGTACGGGCCGGTTTGGAGAACCCGACCAGCGGCGCGTAGTTTCTCCCCGAATTGATCTTATCAATCACCGGAGCCGCGTGGCAAAAAGCCACGTTCAAATCTACCCCACCGTTGATCCAGTAGCCGATCCGAAAGGCCTGGTTATTGAGCGGATCGACGGACCGGGGATCGCTCCAAGTTTTCGTCAGTCCCGGTCGGTCAAAAATCTTGGCGTTTCTGCCCGTAAACGGAAGGAGGTGCACCGCCCACCACCACCCCTGCGGGTTAAAGTAGGTTCCGTCGGACAGCTGGCCTTGGGCGGGTGGGAGATAGCCCCCGTGCTCCGAGGCGTAAGCCAGCATCGCCGCCCCGATCTGCCGCAGATGACCGCTGCTTTTTCCCTGCTGGGCTTTCCGAACCGCCGACGAAATCGCCGGAACTGATAGGGCAGCCAACCCACCCACGATCGCGATCACCACCAAGAGCTCGACCAAAGTAAATCCAAGCGAGGCAGATCGTGAAAATTTGGGCTGCCGGTTGTTCACAGAGATTAAACTAACATGTATAAGTTAGGCCTTCAAAAGGAAAAGCACCTTGCCCCGTCGCCTTAGGCTGCTGGGCTGGGGCCAGGCTTGTTTAGGTTTTCGGGTCGGAGGAGTGGCGGGCCATGAATTCGCTGGTGGAAATCGATTTGTGGATCGGCGGCTTCACCTTGTTTTCGATCAGGTCCAGCAGGAGCCGGGCAGCCATTTCCGCCATCTCCTCCACCGGCTCAGGGATGGTGGACATCCCCAAAAACGTGTGGGTCAGATTTCCCATACCCACCACGGCCACATCCTCCGGCACCCGGAGGCCCCGCTGTTGGAGGACATCCAGGGCGGGCAGGGCCAACCCGTCGTTGAGGGCGAAAATGGCGTCGGGCGGGTCTTTCCTTCCGGAAAAAAACTGACGCAGGGAGGTTTCCACAATTTTTTCCGGAGTCTCACTGGCCACCGGCCGGCTGATCAGGTGCCGCGGCAAGGCGAGTCCTTGCCGGTGTAAAGCCTCCTGGAACGCCTTGAAGCGATGCAGGGTCCCCAGGCCCGGATAGTCCATGCCCAGAAAGGCGATCCGCTTGCGACCGGAGCCGGCCAGATGGGCCACGGCGGCCCGGATGGACTGCCGCGGATCCCACATCACGGAGCTGATCAAGGAAGTCAGCTCCGGAATTTCATCGCCCAAAAAGACGATCGGCAGGGAGCTTTTGGCGATTTCCCGGTACATGGCGGCACAACCGATGGTCGGCAGGGTGATCAGTCCGTTGTCCCTTCGTTCCAGGAAGGACTGCAGCTCCCGGCGGTTGCGCTCCTCCTCAAAACTGTGAGTGGTGACAAAAGGAATCAGCTCCGAATGGTCGAACAATTTTCGCATCCCCAGCATCACCCGCTCCGCCCAGTCCAACTTGAAGTTGGGCAAGATAACGCTGATCATGCCGCTGCGCTGGCTCCTCAGGCTGCGGGCAAACCGGTTGGGCGCATAGTTGTGGCGTCGGGCCGCCGCCTGAACCCGGGCAATCGTCTCCTTGGAGATTTTGCGCTTCTCCCCGATCCCGTTCAGCACGAACGAGACGGTCGCATGGGAAAGCCCCAGACGCTTGGCCAGCTGATATCCCGAAATTGTCCGGGCCGCCGGAAGCCTGGCTAAGGATAGGTGCGGGCTCACTGAATTAACATCATGGACGATGCTATCTTTGGCACGGATTTTTGCCCTAAATTAGCCAATGGAGCCGCCCTTCCCCCCTTCCCTTGCTTTTTCACTCTCAGCCCGGGCCAGCAGGGAAATTCGGAGGTTCTCCCAGCTTCGGCCATTCTTCCGAACCATGACCGTTACCCTCTGGCTTACGTTCCTCAGCGCCATTCTGGTCCGCACAGCCATCGGGGCTCCCGCCGCGCGAGGTCTTGTCGGCATGGCACCTCTGGCTCTCGTCCAAGAGGATCGCCTCGTATTTTAGGAGGATGGAACGAAGTTTCTTGCGAAGAAATTGGCAGGCCTTCAGGCGAAGATAATCCCTTGCAAAGAATGGGATTTTGATAAGGACATTTATTAGCACTCAAAATATGATCTCTGGGTAAGTAATGCAACGTTGTCTTAAAAGACCAACCCTGCACGATGTGGCCCAAGAAGCAGGCGTGGCGGTGAGCACAGTCTCGAGCATACTCAACAACCGGCCGGATTCTTGGTCCTCTCGGGAAACGCGCGACCGCGTGTTGGCGGCGGCACGCACCCTGCACTACAAGCCGAACCGCATGCCCGGGCTTTGCGTTTAAGCTGCTTCAACGCCGCGACTCTTGTGGTGCCAGATCTATCCAACCCCTTTTTTGCGTTGCTCGCACGGTCTATCCAACGAGCTATGGAGCAGGCTGGCTACCAACTGCTCATCGAGGACAGCGAAGAAAATCCGGAGCGAGAACAGAGAATTCTGAATGATGTGACCTCGCACAACACGGACGGCATCGTTCTCATCCTCTGCGGCGGTGCGCGGTTGCACGCGGCGCGTCTCCAGGAATTGTCGCGCACGTTTCCGGTTGTCATTTTCGGGTCTGCCAAGCCGGAGATGGACATTGACACCTTGCAGTCGGATTGGCGGGTCGGCGTTCGCAAGGCGCTGGAACACCTTCCGAAGTTCGGGCATCGGTCCGTAGGCTTCGTAGATTCTTTGGCCGATCGCGGCGACTACCTCGAACGGGTGGCCATTTTTAAAGAGGAACTGGAGGCTGTGGGGCTGGTGCTTGGCGAGAAAAACTGGGTGCGCTCCCGGCACGAAGTGGCCGAGGTGAGGGTCGCGGCGGGCCAGTGGGCTTCGCAGACGCCGCTCGGCCAGCGGGCCACGGCTTTTGTTTGCACCAACGATCTGGCTGCACTGGGTGCCATCCGCGGGCTGCTGGATGCGGGCCTTTCGGTCCCGGATGACGTTTCTATCGTCGGCTACGATGATATCCCGCTGGCCTCTTATCTGCCCAGGCCTCTCACGACCATTGCACAGCCGATAACGCAGATGGGTGCTGCGGCCAGCCGAACCCTCATTGACCGAATCACCGGAAAACTCAAGGGCTCGTCCACCCACCAGATTTTTCCCACGTTTCTCGTTCCCCGCGAAACCACCGCGGCACCGCCGGTGCGCTGAGCGGCGCCGGCATTGCTCGAGGATCGCCCATGGCTTCCGCGCCTCTGTGCTCACGCGGGAAAAACTTTTGGCAGTTCGCGTTACTTGTTGTTGCCGTAAAGATTTCGGAAACCGTTTCTGTCGGCGACTTCGTCCCTCCGCAGTAGGCGGACACTGCCATCGCAGAAGGCGAAAGGACCATTTCCTTCGTATGGCCACTCAGCGGCTTTATCCCCCGGCCAAGTCTTCGTGCCGAGGCCCACTTTGCCGACCACGTTTCCGCTGTTGGCTGACGAGCGGTCGACGGGCACAAGCAAAACGTAGCTGGAGGGGCGCTGGATGGCGAACACCGGGGCACCTCTGTTCGCGGGCCAAGTGGCGCCGAGCCCGGTGGAAGCGCCACCGGCATTACAAATCCACTCGGCGATGGCAAAGCTGCGCTTGAAGGTGCCAGCCGGCCGTTCGATTTTATCCCAACTTCCGGAAAAAATTCCGACGTTCGCGCCGCCGGGGTCGGTTAAGCCGACTGTGCTATTGGCTACGGGGTTACTGGCGCCGAGGTAGGGCAGAATCTGGACGTCCCAAACTTGGCCGGCTACCGACTCCCCATCGGGAAACCGCCCATTCTCGGCGGCGAAGGTTTGAATTGTCGTGGCCAACTGGCGCAGATTCGCGAGGTCTTTGGCCCGTCGCCCGGACTCGGCCGCGCGGCCGAGGAGCGAGATGCCCAGCGCGGCCAGCACAGCGATGATGGCGATACCCATAAGAAGCTCGATGAGCGAAAATCCGCGCGCACGCCACGCAACGGAAGTTGGCAAGATCGACAGTCCGAGAAACGTTCATGGAGATTCAGGAGAGGAATTTTGCGGCAATGGAATGGCTGGATGTTGTCGAAATCGCCTCACCAACATTCGTTCTCATGGTCTTTTAATTGCGCCGGCTGCCGCAGCCTTGATCTCGAAAGAGCCCGCATCGCCGATGGTTATTTTTTGATCGCGGAATTCGACCGACAGGCTGGCCGGCGGTTTTTGCCGGGCGATGATTTTCACGGCGTCCGCCGAGACGGTTATGTCCAGGGGGATGCCCTGATACAGAATATTGCGCACGGTCATTTCCGGACAGGCCGCGGGCAGACGCGGTTCGATGTGCAGGGTGTCACCGCCCGGGCGCAACCCCATGAAGCCGAGCGGCACCACAGCGGCCAGCATGCTGCTTTCGGTGAACTCGAAGTCGATGCCGATCCCTCCGGCTGGGCCGCCGCCCTGCAGCGTGGTACCGCCTTTGCCATCGGCGTAATATCTGCGGTAGCCGCCGTAGGCCTGCACCTCCTCGTCCCATGCACGAATGGCCATCAGGCGCGCCCACGCGTCGTCCGATCCGAGCACGCGCAGGCGGCTCATGATGTCATAAAACGAAAACCCCAGCACCGCGCCGCCGTCCTGCACTTGGCCGCCGAAGGGGAGGGTCTCCGGACCGGTCCAGAGGTGCCCATACCAGTCGACGTTGCGCTTGGTCGTGGCCCGTGGCGCGAGGCGGTAGGCGTAGATATCGGCTCCGGTGGAGGTGTCGCCTTCCACGGTCCGGCGTCCGTCGATCCACGCCATGATCTCCCGCGCGTTCTTCTCGTCGGCCAGGCCGTAGTGGACGGCCTCGAGATTGACGAAGGTGAAGCCGTAGTCGCGCGGCACCCCGTCGGCGTCGATGGTGCCGACGAAGCGTCCGGCTTCCGGGTTCCAGAATTTCTCATTCACCGTGCGTTTGACCTCGGCAGCATGGGCGCGCAGTTCTTCCGGCGACAATGCGGTGAAGCCCCCGGGCATCGCCCAACCCGGCTGGCGGGTCGCCGCTTCTTCCATCTGCGCCATGGCCAGCAGCGCGCCGTAGTAGTGGGTGGTCGTATACATGTCGTCCCACCCGAAGGGCAGGAGGTCCCAGTAGTTGCCGCCTTTGCCGCGGCCGACGTGGAAAGTTTTTTTGCCATCAGGTCCAATCGTGTAACCCGGACGCCCGTCGTGTCCCGGCCACGTGCAGCGGATGTGTTTGAGTTCCCGCCCGTGGCCTTCCTCCATGAGGTAGTTCATGGCCTGTCGCAGGCGCGGCAGCATGGTGTGCAGGAAATCGAGGTCAACCGTCCAGCGGAAATATTCAAAGGCCGCTTTGATGTAGATGCCGTTGTTGACGAGATGGCGCGTGTCCCAAGTGGTGAAAATGGAATTGACGAAGAAGATGTCCGGCGGTCGCTCCTCCGCGGCCAAGCGGAAGCGCAGGCGGGTGATTTTCCCGCTCCACTCCGGATGTCGGTGCAGCGGGAGGATGGAGTGGAACATGCCGGTGGTGTCGCTGCGCCCGTCGCCGGTGAGCCAGTCGGGGTAGAAATACATTCGTCGACTTTCACTCCAGTCCTTATCCCCTTCGCGTTGCCATTCCATGTGGGGCCGCAAGGGGCGCCGGCCCCCCGTGTTCCAACGGATTTGCATGTAGGGCGCGTTGAACGGGTCGATGGTCACCCCCTCGGGGCTGGTCATGGTCGGGAAGCCTCCCGTGGTTTTCAACTCGAGCGCGTTTTTCTCCACGTTGATGCCGAGCGGTCGCAAATTTTCGTAGTTCCACGCCGCGATGGCGCCGTCGGCAACCCGTTCGGGCATCCGCCGGGCCACCTCTTCGTAGTGCACGTCCCAGCTGTGTTTTCTTTTGCTGAAGTGCCAACCGGCGGTCACGCCTTTCGACCCGCTCGGGCCGGGCACCTGGCTCCAATGGCCGAGCGGCCAGCCGTGGTCGTGGGAAAATGCGCCGTGCTGTCGGGTTAGCACATAACCCTCGGGGTCGAGCATGTCTCCGAGCAGGTGTTCGCGGTGAAACTCCTGGATGGACTGCTTCCCGCGCCGGGCATCGTTGAGCCAGCAGTCGGCCACGGCGAGGTATTCACGGGGGAAGATGGTCGGCTCGAGGTTGATGCGGTTGGTGAAAAATGACCGGGTGAAATTGTCATACCAGCGGGCCGCGCCCGGATCCTTGGGGAATTCGAATGTGGTGAACTCCGCGCCCGTGACTCCTTTGCCCCAAGCGGTGACAGTGGTCGCCAG
This sequence comes from Verrucomicrobiota bacterium, assembly GCA_041165425.1. Classification (GTDB taxonomy): domain Bacteria; phylum Verrucomicrobiota; class Verrucomicrobiia; order Methylacidiphilales; family Verrucolacustridaceae; genus Verrucolacustris. The sequence goes on along the minus strand of JBEANM010000041.1, from coordinate 3,039 downwards.
CAGCAGGGCAGGCAGTGTGCTTCGGAACAGGAGCTTTTTCATCTTCGACCGAAGCGGTTCAAAATTCGCTGACCTTCTTTTTGATGTCGTTGGTCTGGTCGCGCCACTCCTGCACGGCGGCCCGCATTGTTTCCAAGGTTTCGCGGTGGGCGGGATCATCGGCCAGGTTGACCGTGCCCCAGCGGTCCTTTTCCAAATCGTAAAATTCCTCGGGCGGTCGGCGTCCTTCGGTCATGTCATCGAGAAAGCGCACTTTGTCGGGGAACTGCTCCCTTGCGGCCACCACCGCGGGGTAACCTGGATTTCGCCAGGCGCCTTCGCCCAGCAGATCGTCCGAGAGCAACTGTTTCTTGGATGGATCGAGGTTGAGGATGTAGTAAAATTTCCCGTCGCAGGCCACCCGCTGCGGGTAAGCCTCCCGCGGATCGGGCCCGTGTGAATTGTGCTCGGTGAAAACGAACGGACGAGCAGGCAACTCGCCTTGCCCTGTCAGCCACGGCCACAGTGACGCGCCCTGCACGGTCGGCGGAACCGGCAAGCCGAGCGCGTCGAGCGTGGTCGGCATGATGTCGAGGAGCGACACAGGTTGTGCGGTCACCCGGTCGGGGAGCACGCCGGGTCCCGCCGCGGCCAGCGGCACATGGGTGCCGGCCGGATAGCCCGAGCCTTTCGAGCGGAAGACGGGCATGCCGTTGTCGGAGGTGTAAAAGACCAGCGTCTCGCCGCCGCGACCCGAGGCGGCCAATGCTTCGAGAATGGCGCCCGCGCAGGCGTCGGCCACTTGCACCGAGGCGAAATACTCCTGCAGATCCTGCCGCACACCGGGCACGTCGGGCAGGTAATCAGGCACCGCGATGGCGGCGGGGTCGGGTGAGGTAAGCCCTTGCTTGAGCATGCGCCGAAACATTGGGGTATTGCGGAACGAGCGGTGCGGCGGTTCGACATTGGCGAGGAAGAAAAACGGGCGGTCGCCCGCGGCTTCGATCATTTCGGGAATGACCCGGCGGAACTCCTCCGGGTCGTGCCGCACCGTGCGGCGCGCCTCGAACGGGTATTTCCAAGGCGGGCTGAGATGCAGTTTGTGGGTGATGGCGGTGAAGAATCCCTTGTCTTTGAGCAACTCGACCAGGGTGGGGATCGAATCGTCGATGCGCACGCGGTCGAGCTTGCGGCCCTCGGGAGTGAACTCGATGTCGGGATCGCCAAGGTCCGGCGTCTGGGTGTTGCGCCAGTGGCGGTTGCTGTGCGGCCACATGCCGGTAAGTATCGAGGCGCGGCTGGGCGAGCAGGAGGAACACGAGGCATACGCCTGACGGAAATACGCGCCGCTCGCCGCGAAGCGGTCCAAGTTCGGCGTTGCAATGCCCGGCGTCTTCAAAAGCGAGAGGTCGGCGCCCTGATCGTCCATGAGAATAATGACCACGTTGCGCAGCGGTGGTTGCTTCGCACGGCCTTCCGAACCGGCGGCAAGAAGCAGAGCTACCGCTACAAGCGAAGCCACGCGGCACGTGATGCCTCCATCGGTTCTCCTCATCCGGGCGAAGAGGGGGTCATGGTTTGCCGCCTTTGATACCAAAGAACACCATCTTTGCCGCCGACTTGGCGCGGCGACCACCAGAAACTCGAGGGAGGAAACCAAATTTTGCATGGAAGAGCCGACTCAAAGGAAGCGTTGCCTTATCTATTCAAATGCCCAGCTTGTCACCCACTTCATTGCGCAGGTCCGAAATGTGTCGTCTGCTGTGACCAAGCGGGTTTCGTGCCGGTTCCTCCAACTTGGGTCCGACGGTCCTCCGTGGCGGTCTGCGGGGATGAAGCATGCGCCGCGCCCGAATGCCATTGACCTGGCGCTCGATGATCTCGGTTTGTCCGGCTCAGGGCCTGTCACGGCGCGCTGCCGAGGGTGCTGCCGGGATTTTTGAACAACGATTCCAGTTCCCCGCCGCCCGCTGGACTGTCATAAATTTGCACGTCATAAAGCGCTCCGGCATAGGCGCTACGCAGGCCCAGCCCACGCGCCGCGCCGAAGATCATCTCCTCCGGGTTGAGGCCGCCGGGTTTCCACGTGCGCTCGAATACCTTGCCGTCGAAATACATTGTGCCCCTGCCTGCCTCGTCATCCCAAGCGAAAGCCACGAAGTGCCACCCAGTAAGTTCGCTTACGGCGTTGGTCTCCGGCTTTGCCGACATGCTGATCCTTATAGCGTCCGGTCCGGTGACGCGCACCTGCAAGCCCCCGCTAAAAAGCACATAGTCGTGCTCGCCGGGCTCGTCGCGAAAGCGGTCGGGTTTGAACCAGAAAGCGAGCGTTCCGCGCTGGGCCGCGGTCGGCGCGGGCTCGGCGGTAGCTTGGGCCCAGATTTTGGATGCGAGGCCCTCACCGAAGACCAGTGACTGCGCCGGAGCTCCCGCCACCGAGCCCGGTGGCTGGGCTTGGCGGTAGGCAATCCCGGTGGGCCGATTGATCCGAAGGTCGGTGCCACCAACAGCATCCGTTGTTTGGCCATCAAAACTGTAGCGGTGAATCAGTTTCGGTTGGGCTGCGGCGTCCTTTACCCAAGACAGAAAAACCAGTGATATTGCGGCCGCTGGAAACCAAGACCGGGGAGAAAAAACGAATTGAACCATGTTAGGAAACCTTACCTCTAGCTCCTTTTTTAAAGCCGTCCAAATGATTTTCCGCAATCCTTCACATGGTGGGGCTATCGCCAAATACCTGAGTTAGTGCACAAAATCACTTATGTAGGAAAGGTTGCCTATATTTTACAGTCATTTCGCCCCCATAGGCAATAAAACCGTTTGCAAATGCGATAACATGTGTAATTATGATTCCGGAAGGCTGTTAAATCATGGCTCAAAGAGTAAGCAGCTCGAATGTTATCTCCATCACAAGGCCGCGGTTTGCGGTCCTGACGTTATTGTTGGCGGTTCTTGGCCTACCCGCTTCCGCCCAAGCACAGTCGACATGGAACGGCGGCGGGGCTGACGGCAACTGGCTGACATCGGCCAACTGGAGTTCGGTGCCTGCGGCCAACAGCG
>JBEANM010000040.1:0-8334 GCA_041165425.1 Verrucomicrobiota bacterium | reverse complement strand
GCCACCCTGCGTGGTCTGGGGATTGACCCCGCCCGCCAACCTATCCCAGTGGTGCCCGCCGCTCATTACCAGTGCGGAGGGGTGGTGGCGAAGCTCAATGGGACCACGAGCCTCTCGGGTTTGTTGGCCTTGGGGGAAGTGGCCTGCACCGGACTGCACGGGGCCAACCGGTTGGCCAGCAACTCCCTTCTGGAAGCTTTGGTCATGGCCCACGAGGCGGCAGAGAATTTGCCGGCGATATTGGCGCAACGCGCGGGGAAGGTGAAGCTGCCGGAGTGGAAGGAGGGTAAGGCGCACAATGCAGATGAGCTGGTGGTGATCACCCACAATTGGCGCGAAATCCGGCAATTGATGTGGGATTACGTCGGCATTGCGCGGACCAACAAGCGACTCCTTCGGGCTCAGTCCCGTTTGCGGCTCCTCATGCAAGAGGTGCAGGAGTTTTACTGGGATTTCCGGGTAACTCCGGATCTGCTGGAGCTGAGAAACCTGGCGTTATGTTCCGCCCTGATTGTGGAGTCGGCCCTAAAACGGCATGAGAGTCGGGGCTTAAATGCCAATGCCGACTACCCGAAAATCGCCCCCAAGGCCAAAGATACGGTGATAAGGGCGGGGGATATTTAGTCCTAGGGCGAGTAGCCAGAGGGTTTTCGTTAACGTGAAAGTGAAACGTTAACGCAAGATAGGGTGGGGAGATTTAGGGCTGACGGGCTGTTTGCCACCAGGCCAGGAGCGAGAGAACGGCCCAGAGGTCGGACTGGCCGCGCAGATGTTCCTCGGTCATGCGTCGAACGGCAACCGGATCGAGAACTCCGGTCGAGGCCACGAGGGAAGCTTGGGTGAGATCCAGGGCCCATGGTTTGAGGTCCTGTTGCAGCCAGGCGGCGACCGGCATGGCAAAGCCGGCTTTTTTTCGATGGAGAATGGTTTCCGGCAGGTCCCGCCGCAGGGCTTCCCGGAGGATTAGTTTGGTCTGGCGGCCGCGCAGTTTGTAGTCGGCCCGCAGGGAGAAGGCGTGGGTAACCAAATCCACATCGAGGAATGGCACGCGGACCTCCAGCGAGTGGGCCATGGAGGCGCGGTCCACCTTCATGAGGACGCATTCCTGCAGGTATAGTTTGGTGCAAAGGTAGAAGATCCGTTCGAGTCCTCCGGAAAGACCGCTGCGTTGAGCGAGCCGGGTGACATCCTCAAAGGGATTCGACCGATGAAGTTGATCTCGCACCCCGTCCGCCAGCAGGTCCCGTCTCTCGGGATTTCCACAGGCACCCATCCACAGGAGAAAGCGGATTTCCGGTGGCAGACCCAGTCCTTTGACAAACTGGGCCAAAAGAAAGGGGAGGCTCTTATAGTTGTGTGAGACTGGGAGACGTTGAATCACGTGGTTGATGGCATCCCGGAGTGCCACCGGCAGGAAGGAAAGGCGCTCCAGAAGAAGATGGGCCTGAAAGGAGGGATAACCAGCGAAGAGCTCGTCCCCGCCATCTCCGCCCAGAACAGTTTTGACCTTCGACGCCGCCAAGCGGGAGAGGAACCAGGTAGGAACAAGGGAGGCATCCCCCAAAGGTTCGTCCAAGCCGGAGTATATTTGAGGCAGGGCGGAGACAATATCGCCCGGTGAGAGCGTCTGGTGGTGGTGCTCCGTGCCTACCCGTCGGGCCACCAGCTCGGCGTAGGGGAGCTCGTTGTAGGAGGCCTCGGAAAACCCGATGGAAAAGGAGTGAAGTTTTTTGCCGGCAAGGGGAGCAGCCAGGGCGGCCACGGCGCTGGAGTCGATGCCGCCGCTGAGCAGAATGCCCACCTCGACATCGCTACGGAGCTGGTAGCGGACGGCCTCATGGAGGAGTTCCCGCGTTTTTTCTGCAGACTCATCAAAAGTACCGGCGCCCACCGGGTTGTCCTCGATGGGCAAATCCCAGAAATAGTCCGTTCGGCGGCCGGCGGGGGACCAGACGAGCATCTGCCCAGGTTCCATTTTACGAATGCCGGCGTAGGCGGTGGAAGGGGCGGGGATGTAACCGAAGGCGAGGTACTTGTTGATGGAGGCGGGATCCAGGCCCGGCCGCAGTCCGGGATATTTGAGCAAGGAGCGAAGTTCCGAGGCAAAAAGCAGTTCACCGCGGTGGTTGGCATAATAGAGGGGTTTGATCCCGAGAGGATCCCGAGCCAGGGTCAACCGCTTTTCCTGTGAGTCCCAAATAGCGAAGGCGAACATGCCGTTCAGCCGGCGCAGGCAGTCGGGCCCGTCTTCGGCCCAAGCCTGCAAAAGGACTTCCGTGTCGGACTGCGTACGAAAGACGGTGCCGCGGGTTTCAAGGTCACGGCGTAGCTCCACATAGTTGTAGATCTCGCCGTTAAAAACGATGTGCCAACGCCCATCGGAGGAGGACATGGGTTGGGCGCCCCCGGCGAGGTCGAGAATACTGAGACGGCGGTGTCCCAACCGGACTGCAGGATCGGTATAGGTGCCCTCCGCGTCTGGTCCGCGGTGGGTCAGGGCGCAGGTCATCGCCGCCAACGCCTTTTCGGCGGAATCAGGCTGGTGGCGAAGGGTGGTAAAACCGGCTATGCCGCACATAGGGTTGAAGATTCGGGGACAAAGGATAGGGTTTCAAGCGAGGAGGTTGGGGTCAAGTGGAGGGTGGAAACTGGAAGGCGGCTTGGATGTCTTTCGGGATCAGGGCATGATCGGCGGATGAATAGGGAAATTTCCAATCTGGACAGGTGGGGACTGGCGATACTTGCCGCCTTGGTGGCGTTCCCTTTTGTGGGGTCTTTCGGGTTATTGGAGCCAGATGAGGGAAGGTTTGCCCAGATCGGGCGGGAGATGGCCGCGAGCGGAAATTTCCTGGTGCCGTATCTGAACGGGATCGAGCAGTTTTATAAACCGCCGCTGGTCTATTGGATCAATGCAGTGGGGTATGAAATCTTTGGGGTATCCGAGTGGAGCGCACGACTGCCTTCTGCCCTTTCCTTTTTTGGGGTGATTTGGCTGACGGGCTGGATGGGTTGGCGTTTGGCAGGCAGAGCGGTCGGTTGGATGGCGGCCCTGATTCTGGCCTCCATGATGGAACCGTACGCCTTGGGGCGGCAGATCACCTTGGATATGACCCTGACGTTTTGGATTACGGCGGCGCTGGCCTGCCTGGTGCAGATGGCGGCGGGGACAGGGAGTCGTAAAACCGGGTATCTCTTCTTTTTGTGCATGGGGCTGGGGTTTTTAGCGAAAGGGCCGATGGCGTGGGTGGTACCGGGCACCGCAGCCCTAGTCTGGACCTGGGCGGCGCGGCGGGAGGGGCAACGGCTGGGTCTTCCGTGGAGCGGGGGACTGGTTCTGATGGTCGTAATTTCGCTAAGTTGGTTTGTCGCGGTGTGCCTGAAATTTTCCGAGTTGTGGGGCTACTTTGTCGGCTACGAGCTGATGGATCGTTTTGCGAGCACGACCCACGGGCGGGCCAAGCCGTGGTGGTTTTTTCTGCCCATTTTGGCGGTCGGGACCCTTCCTTGGACCGGGTTTCTGCCCGGTTTGATTGCACGGGCGTGGCATAAGTTCCGGCACACGGGCTTTTCGGCTCCGCAGTGGGCTCTGGGAGCGGCGGTGGTGATTCCATTTTTGGTGGTCAGTGCCAGCGGTTCCAAGCTGCTGACTTATATATTACCGATTTTTTCCCCGTTAGCCCTGGCGTTAGCGTGGTGGCTGCGGAGTCCGGGCGGAGAAGGGTGGAAAAAAGCAGGATGGATTACGGCGATGGGTCTCTTGCTGTTCTGGGGTCCGGGCTTGGGCTCTGTCCGGTTGTTTTGGGATGAGGCCAAGAATGCGGTGCCTTCATGGGTTTACCTTGTCGGGGTGACGGGACTTGCTTTGGGCCTGATCTTTCACTGGAGCCGTTGGCTACGCCATCAGGGAGTTCTTTGGCAGACCGTGCTGGTGGCTCTGGTGGCCATCGTGCTTTGGCACGGGGCGTGTTTGCAGATGGGAGGGATTAACGACCTGCTGGGCCGGCAGGCCAGTGTCAGACCCCTCGCACAAATCACGGAAAAGAATGAGCCTGAGAGGATCTTTATTTATCGTGCCCGGGCGGCCGGGTTTTTATTCACCCTTAACCGAAACAGCTGGGTTCACCCGGCCGATGCGGATGTGGTGATCACTCCTTCGGTGGAAGCCAAGGAAAGGTTTTTTGAGAAACCTACCGAGCTCACGGAAGGCCTTCGTCTGGGGCAAAGGGTGGAGGGGATCACCCTCCGGCATGTTTTTAAGTCCGATTTTGATCCAAGCCGTTGGCAAATCATCGGCCGGGCGGGGAGCTTTTTGCTGGTGCGGGCCTACGGAGAGTGAGTGCCGGTGGAGGGGGTCGAACCCACACGCCCTTGCGGGCAACGGATTTTGAGTCCGTCGCGTCTGCCAGTTCCGCCACACCGGCGATAAGCTGAATACAATCCTCCCAGAGCCCCGTTCCGACAAGGGGTTTTCCCGGGGTATAAATACGGTTAAGTTGAGTCCATGAATGACCGGAACTGGATTGTGGTCGGTGGAGTGGTCCTTCTCCTGCTGCTTTGGTTCATGATGGATCCCCAGCTTTTGCTAAGGCCACCCCCGGCGCCCGCAACCGAACCCAAGCGATTGTCTGGGCAGCCTGCGAATCCAGAAGCTTCCAAGGAATCTCAGAGCAAGGGTTCCCTTGGCCAGTCCCCGACATCGTCGGTGGATCGGGATATCGAAACCGGATCTGGTAAGGAGGTTCCCAACGAAAAGATTGTCCGCTTTGCCAACCGGGAGGGGCTCCGAAGATTTTTGGCCATGGCACCTCCGGGATCTGTATTGGGGCAGCTAGAGGCGCTGAACGCGGCCCGCGTGAAATCAGGATCGTGGCTTGGGGCCGCAGTTCAGGAAAACGGGGGCACGGTCAGCGGAAACTTTTACATCCGGGTGCCTGAGGTGCCTCTGGAGGTGCGGGAAAGGGGTGACACGATGTACCAAGCGGTGGGGAAGAAAGCCCTGGATCTTATCGGGGCCGAGGGTGTGACCGGTGCCTGGGGCAGCGGGGTCACGGTTGCCTTGATGGATACTCCGCTGGAGGGGATGGAAACAAGCAGCGGGGAGACGGCGGGCCACGGGACGGCGATGCGCTCCCTCATTGCAGGAGATGCCGGTGCCGCACGGGGAGCCGCCCCTGGGGTCAAAATTCTAGGCTTTCCGGTTTTGGATGCGGAGGGCAAAGGGAACTCGTTTGCCTTGGCTGAGGCGATCGTCAGGGCGGTGGATCAGGGGGCGAAGGTGGTAAACATGAGTTTAGGGTCGGATGGAGACAGTCCTTTGGTGCGCGATGCCGTCCAGTATGCTTTGGCGCGGAACGTGGCTTTGGTGGCGGCGGCCGGTAATGATGCCGTCAATCGGGTGAGCTACCCGGCGGCATACGATGGCGTGGTGGCGGTGGCTTCGGTTGATGCCGGGGGAAATCATCTTTATTTTTCCAATCGTGGCAAAGCCTTGGACTTGGCGGCGCCCGGGTATGCCGTCGTGGCGGCCTGGCCGGGAGGGAAGAATGTGGAGGTAAGCGGCACCTCGGCTTCCACGGCCTTGGTGACCGGGGCGGTGGCGGCACTGCTTTCCCAGGAGCCCGGGCTGACCGGCAAACAGGCTGCCGAGTTGCTGGTAAAATACGCGAAGGATTCGGGCCTGCCGGGATCCAAAGAGGAGATCGGCAGTGGAACCGTGGATCTAGCGAGGACCATGGAAAGGAATCAGCGAGGCATCGTGGACTTGGCCGTGGGAGGGGTGACCCTGAAGGAGGAGGGTAGTGTAGGCCGGATTTCGGCGGGGGTGCAAAACCGTGGCACCGAGACCGTCAACTCCCCATCCCTGGAAATCACCGCCGGAGGCGAAAGGAGAAAGTTCTACTTCGGTTCTCTGGCTCCCGGGCAGACGGCGAGTGAATCGATGACCTTCGATCTTCTTCGGGCGCGTCAGGAGGGGGGGCTCGGGGCTGGGGCCGCGGTCGAGGTGCGGGGGGATCAAAGAAATGACAACGACCTCTGGTCGGGGTATTTTCGAATTTCCAAGGATAAGTAGTCTGCTAGCAAGGAGATCTAATGGAGACGGAAGAAATTTCCTATGTGATCCGGTGTATAGCGGCCATCGCTGTTTTGCTGGGGATTGCCGGGCTGGTGTTTACCTTTAACGTGCTGTTGGAGACGCCGCAGTTCACCAACCTTCTGAAAGCGGTCGGACTAAACTGAGCCGCGGCGCCGAGCGGGTCTTCCGAAAAGCTTCTCCTCGTCTTCGATCTCGTGCCGCCACTTGCGGCTAATGTGGGGGCGAACAAATCCGTAGAGAAGATATCCCGTAAAAAGAACGGCCAGGGAATAACGGTAGGTCTGCACAATCAGGGCGAAAAAAGCGACAATCAGCAGCATCCGTGGAACCGGTCGCTGGGTTCGCCAGTCGATTGTCTTAAAGCTGGGGTAGCGCACCTTGCTGAACATCATAAAGCTGAGGAAGAGAAGCAGGCCGGCCAAAAGGTATTTCCAGTCCCCAATCACGCGGTCGGACTGGTAATACTGAAGGAGCAGCAGGGTGACGGAGGCAACCAATCCGGCGGCGGCGGGAATGGGGAAACCGGTGAAGTCCTTGGCGCGGTTGGCTGGGTCAGGTTCGGCCGTGATGGAGTTGAACCGGGCCAAGCGCATGGCGCCGCAAACCAAGTAGACGAAGGCGATCATCCAGCCGATGCGGGCGGGCAGCTCCGCCAGGACGATCTTGAAGACCAGCAGGGCGGGGGCGATGCCGAAGGAAATAACATCCGCCAAGGAGTCGAATTCCCGGCCAAAAGCGCTTTCATGGCCGCCGAGGCGAGCCAATCGTCCGTCGAGCATATCAAAAATAAAGGCACCAAGAATCCAGAGCAGGCTGGTTTCGTAGGGTTGGATCCACGCCCCGCTTTGGTTTTCCGAGGCCTGCAAGAGACTCCCCTGAATGATCTGAAGGACGGCCATGAAGCCACAAAAAAGATTTCCCGCCGTCATGAGGCTGGGAAGGAGATAGGCCGCGCTTTTAGGCGACGGGAGTTTCGGGCGGGGTTTTAGGCGGGCCATGAAGCAAGAATGGTTTCGCCGCCCTTTACGCGTTGGCCCGGAGTCACCCGGATGGTGCAGGTGGCAGGGACATAGAGGTCGGTACGGGAGCCAAAGCGGATCATGCCGATGCGTTCACCCCGGAGGACAGGCTCCCCAGGTTTTTTCCAGGCCACGATCCGTCGGGCAATCAGACCGGCGATCTGACGGACCAGGACCGGACCGCGGGGGCTTCGTAGTAGCCAGGTTTGATTTTCGTTGCGGAGGTCCACTTCCAGATGGCGGGCATCGAGGAACTCGCCGGCGGAGTAGTGGGTTTTTTCCACAAGACCGTCACAGGGACTGCGGTTCACGTGGACATCGAGGACGGAGAGAAAGATCCCCACCCGACGGAATTTTCCGAGACCGAAACAAGGATCCTCCGCCTCGTCCACACAGATGACCTTGCCGTCCGCCGGACTGATCAGGGCGAGGGGGTCGGCGGGAGGAAGGCGGGTCGGATCCCGAAAAAAGAGGAGCAGACCGGCCAGCAGGAGGGCGGCAAAACCGGCGGGAATCCACCAACCGAGCCAAAGGCAGGCACCCAAGAGGGCGGCGGCGGCGATCAGGAAGGGTCTTGCTTCGGTTAGAGCCATCGGGGATTTTTAAAGGAGAGTTGCATCTGTTGAAAGACGTTTACGAAGAATCCTTGGGCACCGGCCGGCCGGTTACCTATTCCCGGTCGCTCACGTTTGTCCTGACCCATGACTGTCCCTGGCACTGTCGGTACTGTGGTTTCCGGAAGGATGGGGAGGGTTTGCTTTCGCCCAAAGAGCTCGACGCCTTGCTGGCGGCGGCCGCAGCTCAGGGAGCCCGGGAAGCTTTGCTGATTTCCGGTGAAAGGCCCGACAGCCTGCGCCACATACGGGAGGAGTTGGTCCAGCGTGGGTTTTCCGACTTTTGGGATTTTGCGACCTATGTGGCGGATCGCTGTACGGCGGCGGGGTTGTTCCCGCACGGCAATTTCGGGCGGATGACGGATCAGGAGTTGATCCGGATTCGGCCACATTTTGTTTCCATGGGCATGATGCTGGAGAACGTAAGGGATGACCGGCAGCTGGCTCCCGAAAAAAAGGCGGCGGGTCGGATCGCCGGGATCGAAGCGGCCGGACGGGCCAAGATCCCGTTCACCAGCGGGATTCTGGTTGGATGGGGAGAGTCGCAGCGCTCTCGGTTGGAGTCCTTGGGGAAGCTGGCGGAACTGCATGCGGACCACGGGCACCT
>JBEANM010000039.1:0-12275 GCA_041165425.1 Verrucomicrobiota bacterium | reverse complement strand
CTTCAACACCATCACAATTTCTGACGGCATCTCCATGGGAACGGAGGGAATGAAGTATTCGCTGGTTTCGCGCGAGGTGATCGCGGACTCGATCGAGACCGTGGCGGGTTGTGAAGGATTCGACGCGCTGGTGACGATCGGAGGGTGCGACAAGAACATGCCCGGCTGTGTCATGGCGATGGTTCGCCTCAACCGACCTTCGGTGTTCGTCTACGGCGGGACGATTTTGCCGGGTTGTCTGTACAAAAAGAATTTGGACATTGTCAGCGTTTTTGAAGCGGTCGGGGAAAGGGCCAAGGGAAAGATTGATGACGCCCAGTTGGGGCAAATTGAACGGTGCGCCATCCCGGGGCCGGGTTCGTGTGGGGGGATGTATACGGCCAACACGATGGCCTGCGCGATCGAGGCGATGGGGTTGAGTCTTCCCAACAGCTCGGCGATGGCCGCGGTTTCACCGGAAAAGCGAGAAGATTCCAAGGCGGCGGGAAGGGCGGCGTACGGGGTGTTGGAGAAAGGGATCCGGCCGCGGGACATTGTCACCCGCAAGGCGATGGAGAATGCGATCACGGTGATCACATTTCCTCGCCATCGCCCACACGGCGGGAGTCAAACTGGAGATCGAGGATTTCAATCGGATCGGTAAGCGGGTGCCGGTGTTGGCCGACCTCAAACCCAGCGGACGTTTCGTGATGGCGGAACTGGTCAAGATCGGCGGATTAGTGCCGCTGATGAAGCGCCTCTTGGAGAAGGACATGTTGCATGGAGACTGTCTGACGGTGACAGGACGGACGGTGGAGGAAAATCTGCAGAATTGCGGGGACTATCCGTCCGGGCAGGAGATCATCCGGCCATTCAGCGATCCCATTAAGAAAACGGGCCATTTGGTGATCCTGCGGGGCAATCTGGCACCGGGCGGGGCGGTGGCGAAAATCAGCGGCAAGGAGGGGGAGCGGTTCGAGGGTACGGCGAAGGTGTATGGGGCGGAAGAGGAGGCGATGAAGGCAATCCTTGCGGGCAAGGTAGTGAAGGGGGATGTGGTAGTGATCCGGTATGAAGGGCCGCGAGGAGGGCCGGGGATGCGGGAGATGTTGGCGCCGACCAGCGCGATCATGGGTGAGGGGCTGGGTAAAGATGTGGCGCTGATCACGGATGGACGGTTTTCCGGCGGGACGCATGGCTTCGTGGTGGGGCACATCACCCCGGAAGCGTATGACGGCGGGCCGCTGGCGCTGGTGAAGAACGGGGACCGAATTGTGATCGATGCCAAAGCGAAGGAGATGCGATTGGAGGTGTCGGCGGCGGAGTTGAAACGTCGGGCAAAAGGGTGGAAGCGACCCCAGCCGCGGTACACGCGAGGCGCGCTGGCGAAGTTCGCTTTTCTTGCGCAGGACGCCTCGCATGGGGCAGTCACCGACGGAGGGCTGAGGTTTTAGTTTGAAGAGGGGGCTGGGCGCGGTCGCGCTGTTCCTGGGACTGGTGATCATGGTGGGGATTGGCGTGCGGTCGTGCCTCGATTTGCCGACAAGGATGGCAGCCAGGACGGCGCAGGGGGTGTGCGAGGGCATCACGGAAGTTTTTGTGGACCTGCTCCATGTGAGGCCCGAGGTGCGGGAAGGGACGAAGGTGACTTGGGGGCAAACGGCCGCCCGGACGGAGATCGTCGTGGCGGAGAAGAGGATCAAAGTGGAGTACGATTGGGAGCATGATTGGATGGGGAGCCGGAAAACCATCCGGTTGGGGCAGGAGTACCTGGTGAAGGCGGGATTTGATCTGGAAAAACCTTTTTGGGTGGAGATGGGGCCGGGGGCGGGGGAGGTCACGGCCTGTCTGCCGCCGGCGGAGATTCTGGCGGTAAGTGCGGTGGGGCCGCCGGTTTACGAGGACAAGGATGGTTGGTGGAACAAAGTGACCGATGCGGATCGGGCGTCGGCGATGGCGAAGCTAGCGGAGGAGGCCACCCATCAGGCCAAACGGAGCGGCATTCTCCGGCAGGCGGAGGCATTCTCCGGCAGGCGGAGGAAATGACCGGGAGCCGGTTAACGGAGTTGGCGCGTGGGAAATCCATCAGGTTGAAGTTGGAAGCGCCGAAGCCCTAAAGCCGGCGGTGCGGGAAGCGGAAAGTAGAAAGGGGTAAGGAGGGTTAAGGTAGGGCGGCCTCGATGAGGCCGCCTGCGTTGAAATCGCAAAAGGATGCCGATCGCATCGCGGACGGCGTCTTCGAAGCGGGAACCGTCATCGAGGAGGTTGATTTCGACGCGGAGAAAGAGGACAGGAATGTCTCGTGGGGGAAACGGCGGGAAGCGGACGGAGTCTTTTTCGGTGGTGATCAAGGCGAGACCGCGGCGGGCCCGGGTGCGGGTGAGGGCGTTTTCCACCTCGGCGACAGTGAAGCGGTGGTGGTCGGCAAAGGAGCGTTGGTAAACGATTTCGGCGCCTAGTTTGACAAGGCCCTCCAGAAAACTTTCCGGCACGGCAATTCCGGCGACGGCACCTACTCGAAGACCGCGCAGGTAGGAAAGGGGCTTGGTTTCCCCCGTGATCATATCCTCAAGGTGGAGCGGGTGGTGGGCGCAGGGAAGAATCTTGGCGTGGCGGTTATGGCGGCGGATCTGCTTCTCCAATTCAGGCTGGTCCTTGCTCTGGCATTTGGTGAGGAGAATGAGGTCGGCCCGCTTGAGGGCATCGGGCGGTTCGCGGAGCACCCCGCGGGGGAGGACGTGGCGGTTTCCGAAAGGATTCTGGCGGTCGACGAGGAGGAGATTAAAACGGTCGCCGAGGCGAAGGTACTGGTAACCATCGTCGAGGAGGAGGGTGTCGGCGCGGTAGTGGCGGATGGCGTGGCGAGCTGATTTCACGCGGTCGGAATCGACGAGCACGGCAACGCCGGGAAGATTGCGGGCGAGCATGAAGGGTTCGTCGCCGGCCTGGGCAGAGTCGAGCAGGACGGATTTTCCGTCCGAGACGATGCGGGGAGGCGAAGGGGTGCGGCCGGGGAGCAAGCGGTCGGCGAGGCGGGTGAGAAGGGGTTTGGGGATGGATTTGTAGCCGCGGCTGAGGATGGCGACGCGGCGGCCGGCATCCTGAAGGGAGCGGGCGAGCTTTTCCACCACCGGGGTTTTCCCGGTACCGCCGACGGTGAGATTGCCGACGCTGATGACGAGAGCGCCGACAGCGTAACGGCGGAGGACGGCGTCGTGGTAGAACTGGGCCCGGATCCGCATGATCCCGGCGTAGATGGTGGCGAGGCCAAGAAGAACGGGTTTGAGCAGGGCGGCCCGGCGGCCGGCGGCACGGTCGAGGATAACGTCCGTGGCGAACTGCTCGAGGGGTTCAAGAGCTCTGAGAGCCATAAGACAAGGATGGAGGGTTTTAGATTAGGTGGAAGAACGAGGATGGGGCTCGAGGTTGAGAGGTTTCAGGAAAGAGAAGGATTCAGTCCAAGGGGGACGCATTATGTGGAAGGGGCAAATGTTAGGAATGGGATTCGTTGGTGAAGCTTTTTGGTCAACCTTACTACCCTGCCTTTGGGTTTGGCACTGGTCTCCAAATTTCAGCCAAATCCTCCGGGATACCGATTTCTGCCGTAAATGCATCCGATCCCAAATTGAATGCCAATTTGAATGAGTGAAGGCAATGTCGCATAAATTTTGGCCTATTTTCAATAGCTTTATCGATATAGTCTAAGAAATATGAATCATCCTTTCCATAAATTTTGTCGTTTAGAACAGGATGCCCAAGGTGGTCAAGATGAGCCCTGATTTGATGGAGTCGGCCCGTTTTGGGTGAGGCTTCCACGAGCGAAATTTCCCCGTGCTCGGGATGGGTGCGGGTTTCGAGGTTTCTGATTTCGGTCAGGGCGGGGTAGCCGCCGGGAACAACGGCTTGGCGGATATAGATACGGCTGGGGTGATGTTTGCCGAGTCGGTCGAGGGGTTGATCGATGATCCCGGAGTATGGGGGTCTGCCATGGACGATGGCGAGGTAGCTTTTATGGATTTCCCGCCGCTGCTGCATTTTACCTAAAAGGGAGGCGTGCTCTTTTCCCCGGGCCACGAGAAGGAGACCCGAGGTTTCGCGGTCAAGTCGGCTAACCAAGGAGAGGAATTCGCCGGGGTGCTGTTCGCGGAGCCAGTCGATCAGGGTGAAAGTTCCATCCGGCCGGGTGGGGTGGACCAGCCATCCGGCCGGCTTGTCGACGATCAGGAAACGGGGATCGGTGCGGAGGATGGAGGGGGAGGTCACCGGTGGTAGAGAAGGTTTGATGGTAATTTAAAGTTCGGGATATCCAACCGTTTGATTGGGGAAAGGGACCATCGCCTAGCCAGGTTTCCATTCCAAAGCGTTTTCGGATAAACCGAGTAGGTGACGCCGAGTGACCTAGGTCGGATTTGTGACGATATCCTGCAGACGAAAAAGTTTCGGGACTATCCTGGGGCAAGGAATGGGTTACAAGTTTCGCATGGCCGCCCGGTGAAAAAAATCGGTTGGGCAGTGGATGCGGATCTGGGGTCGATCCGGAAGGCCGGAAAAGAGAAGGTCGACTTCCTGCTCGTGCATCACGGAATTTTTTGGGGTGACTCGCCGTTGGATCGACGGATCCGGGCCAGGCGGATCCGTGAGGCCAAGCGGCTGGGGGTGGCGATCTACTCTTCTCATCTGCCATTGGATGCGCATCCGGAGCGGTAATTCGACGGGCTTAGTTCGCGCCCTCGGTTTAACTCATTTCATCCTGAGGCCTTTTGGAAAAGCCATGGGGCGGGAAATCGGGTGGAAAGTGGAGGGTGGGAAGTGGAAATGGAGTGAGTTGGCGCGAAAGTGCGAAAGATTAAAAGGTGCGGAAGTGAAGGTGATTACGGCGGGGCCAGTAGTATGCCGGAAGATCGGGGTGGTGACGGGGGGATTTGGGGATTTGGATCAGGTGAAAAAGGCGGGGTTGGACACCCTGATCACAGGAGAGGCTGACTATCCGACCGAGGTGAAAGCGCAGGAGCTAGGGATCAATCTAATCCTCGCGGGGCACCGGGAGACGGAGACGTTTGGTCCTGAGACTTTGGCCAGAAAACTCGGGGCTGGTTTACGTTTATGTTTATGTTTAAGGTGAAGGTGAAAATGAAATTAAATCACAAAATATCCAAGTCGCCCTCGTTCACCTTGATCGAGCTGATGGCGGTGGTGGCGATTATCGCGATCTTGGCGGGGCTAGTGCTGGGAGGGGCGGGGGCGGTGCGGGGGCGGGCAGCCCGGGGACAGGCTAAGGCGGAGATTGCGGCGATCGAGGCGGGGTTGGCCCGGTATCAGATGGACTTCGGAGGTTATCCCGTTTCCAGTGGTATTACCCCGAGCGGGGCCAATTATCCGGCAACCCCATCGGGTTATATCACGGCAGGCCAAGTGCTTTTCACCAACCTGTGGGGTGCCGCCACCTATGGGACAACTTCCGGCGGCGGAAAGCAGTATCTGAATGTGAAGCCCTCTATGGTGAATACGAGTGGGGTGAATTACTTCATGGATCCCTGGGGTTACGCCTATGGTTACTATTGGAGCGGAACGAACTCCCTCAACGGTGGAGCGGTTCCGGATCTCTGGTCCACGGGTGGCCAAACTGGGACGGGCTCACAAACCAACCGTGCCAAGTGGATTACGAGTTGGGATTAAACTTTTTGGTTAAGAAGGCCTCGGGTTGGTCCGATGAAGAACCCGGCTGGCGACATAAATGGGAATTGGTTGGGCTGAGGCGGGCTTTTTCTGGCTTTACTCCAAAGTGGCGTCTTTTTTGAGCGTGGGTGCAAGTCGGCCATAAATGTCGCGCATAAAAAATAGGGTCCAGTTGCCCGGGGATTCGAGATCGAGTTCCACGGTGGTACTCACGGGAGTGCCCTTGTTTTCTCCCTCCACTGCCAAACTCCAGATTCCCTTCTTAAGGTTTTCAGCCACAGCCGGCTTATCGAAGTTCGCCTCCAGTTTGACTCCGGCTTCAAGGCAGGAAATTTTCATACGTGCCCCTGACTCAAGGACAAGGCAGCGAAGAGAGCGGCGGGGAGGTGGGGATTTCTCCCCTTCCTTGGAGGGTGGAAGTACCGCGGGCTCGTCTTCCAAAAGCTCAAGCCTTACGCCCGATTGCCCTTGGCGGATCACCAAAGTGTAGAAATGATCCGCCTTGGGGAGGAAATTGAGTGCCGCGAGCATCTCGGGCGGTGTCTTGGAGTTAGGCTCGGCAGGGACTTCCTGAATCAGAACCCGGCCAGGGGAAACCGCCACCCCTTGGTAGCCTCCCGCAGACAGGGGAAGGAGATTCGGAGCGAGGACTTGCGAGCCGGAGGGGCCCCCTTCCAGAACCAATCTGCGGGCGGGCTGAAAGAGGGGCCATTCACCAAAAACTTTTGGCGGGACATTTCCTTCTGCAGCACAAAGATACCGGAGATGAGCCTGCGGGGTGGTTTTACCCGGGGGGCTTTGTGCCAGGATTGAGGTGGTTAAAACCAAGGAAAAGAGCAACCCGATCCAAGAATAGGAAGATAATACGGGTTTCACTCGTTGGAGTTATGCAGAATTGTGACCGTAAATCCAGAGGGACGTCGAAAACGATCTGTGGGATTGCCGCTCCCTGCTTGGGTGGGAGTGAAGGCGCTGTCTGTCGGAAGAGCCGGATTGAAAACGGGATCCATCCTGAACGTGCGCTTTATTTTTTGGGTGGCAACGGGTTGACCCGTGCGTGGGTTGAGCGATTGGCCGATGGCGTAAATGGTGTAGACGTTTCCCTTGGTGGTGATCAGATCCATCATCCGGCGCACGACTTCCTCGCGCCCGCGGTCCTGCGTGGTGCTGAGAGGCACCCCGGCGAGCGTGTTCAAGGGGGAGGAAAAAAGCGGTCGGTTGGCCCCATCCGCCAGTTCGCTGATCTGGCCGCGTTCCCAGAAAAGCCGATCGTTGGAGGGGTTGGTATCCAGCACGCCTCCCGCGAGGTGGGTGCGGACGGCGGTGACGAAGTTAGCTACGTTGAGGTTTCGTCCGCTGGTGGCTTGGCCCCCCTCGGGGGAAGACTCGTAGATCAGGCCGAACACCAGCGCGGACAAAGCATTGGTGTCTCGGAGGGCTCCGTTGATATTGATGACACCTGGCAGGTTGGTGCTGTTCGTAATGGAAAAGACGTCGGCGAGGCGCCATGAGGTCCAGTTCCGGCTGGCGCTGGTTTCGGAGCCGTCCCAAAGGCCATAGACATTTTGTGTGCTCCATCTTTCGGCCTGACCGATCTTGAGTGTGCGGGCGCCGCCGCGAATGAGAAGAAGCTCCGTGGATCCCGCTCCAAGAAAACGGGCGGAATCAAAGACACCGCCAAGGCGACCGATGGTATCTAGGGCCGCATCCCGCTGAATGTAAGGAGCGGTGGCAGAACCTGAGGCGATGGCAGGGGAGTAGTCGACCCAACTGGTTGGAGTCACAAAAGTGCCTAGAGTTCCGAAAGAACTTTGTGCGGTAGAGGCATTGAAAAAGCGGGTCTGATTGGCGGTGTCTCCTGTGGTGGTGTAACGAACCGTCACGAGTTGTTCATTCAGCGAGCGAGGTTCTCCGGAGCGACTCAGCGAGTCGTTTCCACGAAGGCTGCTCGGTAGTGTTAAAAAGGCGGAACTGTTAATGTTGTTGCCGGTGTCATTGTGGATCGTGAGGTGGGCTTCCGTGGATCCTGCCGTGGACGATGCAGTGGCCAAGGCGTTGAAACTTTCCAAAATACCGTCGTCGTTAAAAAGCATCATCCAAAGATCATAATCACTCACCGAACTACCTGCCCGACCACTTGTCGTGCCAAGCATGGCACGAACCCGGTAAGGACCGGTTCCTTGGCGCAGGTCCGTCCTGCCTGAGTAGGTGGTGGAGCTTCCGGAGGCCCGAAAAAAGGATCCACTATTCGGGAATGGGCAGGTTCCGGCATCCGCTGAAGACTCAGTGGTTAAAACCGTAAAGCTGTTGGCCGGAAACGTTGTTAAACCTGTGAATTGGCTTAAGGGAACGGAGATTACCGGAGGAGTTGCGGGATCAATGGTCCCTCCGCCTACATTAAAGTTGTATAGATTCATAATACGCAAGGTAGGGTTGGGGCCGAGGGCGGCGACCGGGATGTCCTTGGTGGTGGGGTTCCAAAATTCGAAATAGTGAAAGAGGCGGAAGGTAAAATCGGCCCCCGTGGAATTCGTGACCCAAGAGGTGAGAAGGGCTCGTACGGCGTACTCCATTAACATCGGGACAGCCTCCTTGCCTACCCCCGCCACCTCGCTGAAGCTGGAGAGAGTACCATTACCGCTGACATTGACGCTGTTAAGGGGAACACTTGGCGTGCCGTTACGGATCGAGAGCCCGCTATCGTTGTTCACGATGGTGGGTTGGGAATCGGTATCGATATAATCACGAATATTGCCAGCGATTTTCTGGAGGTAGATGGAGGTGCGTAGGTTGGCGCCGGCGGTGCCGGTGACCACGGAGGTGTCATTGAGGGTCGTCCCATTGGTGTTGAGTCGATAAAAGCGCTGGCCGAACGCGGGCATCGCGGCGGTGTTGGAGGGAGAGGCGTTGGTGTTGATATTCGTGATAGCAGCCAAAATCCGGTCCAGCTGGGAGCGGATGGTGGCCGGGTCGGTGGAGGAAGAGACCACTTGGTTGAGGTTGAGTCGCAGGGTGCCACCCCGGGAAAGGTTTAGCCCAGAGGAGTGAACCGACACCACAAAGCGGTTGTTGGTATAGTTGCCAGAGGGGCTGGCGAGTCCCATGGTGGCCGGGGTTGGGATATTGGAACGGAGGGTCACCTGGAGGTTCGTGATTCCCTGGGCCAAGGTGGCGTTGTTGCCCGAAAGGGCTCCCTGGAGTGCAATTTCCGCGGGGTTGGTTCCGGGGGTGTTGTTGCCACGTAAACTGGCCCCGGCCCGGTTGAGGTTCACCCGGAAGCTTTCATCCTCGGCCCAAAAGGCGTACCGCGCGATGGGGGGATTGATGGGTTGGCCGGAGGAATTGAGCGAGGTGTTTTTTGGCTGGCTCGGATCCTTGAGGATCTCGATCCATTTGGCCCGAAGGGCGGGTTTGGTTCCTCCGGGGGGTGTGCCGATCCAGTTGTCTGCGTTAAGATCCACCCGGTTAGCGGCGGTCAGGCCAGATTGCCCGTCGGGAGTGGCGGTATTGGTAAACACCGGGGCACTGGAGGTAAACGCAGAGATCTCCGCCTCGTTGGCTCCCGAAGCCAAGGGGTAGGCGTAGAGAAAAACCGGCTGGCTGGCGGGTGTGGCGGCATTGGCCCCGTTGGTCAGAAAACCCAGATTGTTGGTGGTACGGAAATAAAAAGTGGCCAACTCCGTGTCAGCCAGACGGGCCCAACCAACGGCACTGTCCGGGTAATTGGTGAACAAGCTGGTGATGAGGGCTTGGCCGGCGGCGGTCGCCCCCTCCGCGGCCAGTTGGGCGCGGGCGAGATCGGCATAATTCCGGGAGACGAATCGCTCGATCCGAGTGGACTGGAAGAAGGCCACGGCGGCGCCAGTGATGACAGTGATCATCAGGAGGGTGGCGACTAAAGCAAAACCGGAGGTGGGTGGAAGGCGGGAGGCGAGAGGCGGGAGGGCAGAGGGCGGTGGCTCGTTTGCGTTTACGAAAACGGAAGACGGTCGTCGGTGAACGGAAGTCAGAAGGCGGGCGCCGATTGTCCCCTGCCCCTTGCCCCTTAAAATCGATGATGCCGTCATAAGTCGACGCGCCAGATGAAGGAGCGGCCGAATTTGGCGATGTTGTTAGTGTTGAACCAATCCATCTTTTGGAATCCGCGGACCTGCTCGGAGCCGTAAGCGGTCAGTTCCAGCTGAACGTACTTGGGGCGGACATTTACGTTAGTGCCAGCCTGAAGGCTCGAGTAAGCCACCATGTTTGAGGCTGATCCCCCTCCATTGGTATTGACGGTCACGAGCTGGGCCCAGAAGTTGAAAACGTTAGCGCCCACCAGTTCCGGTTCGGAAAGTGTGTTGATGTGGTAGGGGCCGATACTGGGACTCGCGATTTTTGCCTGAAGGCCCGCTAGGAGATCGATGGGGCGTTGGTAACGCCGGTACAGATTCCAGGCGCCGCGCCCTTGGTTCGAGTTGGTATCCCAAGTCACATAGTAGCCGACCCCGGACAAGTCGCCTGTGTTGCCGCTACCGGATCCTCCGGTGGTGGCGAAAAAAAGAACCACGCTGGCATTGGACCAGTCCTGTCCCTGCGGTCCGGTTTTTGGGGGGTGGTTGGCGACCTGAAGTTGGAAGGATCCGGAGGAGGCCACGTTGATAAAAGTCCCATTGATGCGGCTTTGGTTCAGGGCGATCGGCAGGTTGCTGTTGACGACGATGCAGGAGAGGTCGCGTTTGACCTGGGAGAGGGTGGCGCGGACTTCCCGCTCGGCGTCTGCCCGGCGGGCAGAAAGCCTCCAGGCCTTCATGGCTTGATCAAAAATTCCCGTCATCCCCAGCAAAAGCAGGGTGGTGATGGCAGCCGCCACCATCAGTTCGATCAGGGTAAATGATTTTGCCCAAAACCCGTGGCCGGGGGGGCGATTCACTGAAGCCAGGATCTGTTTCACGGGGCGGCGATCAGGGTGGAGAAGGAGTAGACGCGCCGGTTGCTCAAGGCCACGTTGGCAGGGGTGGAGATCTCAACCTGAACGGAGGCCAGCCCAGGCAAGGTGGCCACAGGGCGGATTTGGATCAGGCTGAGGTAAATCGCGCCGGCGGTATTCACCGCATTCGAATATCCGGTGACGGTGGCCAAGGCTTTGAGGGCGATCGGGGGTCCGATCTGAGGTGCGCCGCCGCCGGAATCCTGCAGATCGCGAAGCTTGATGTTGTAGGCGATCGCGTAATTGTTGGTTTGGTTCAGGTTAATGGGTTTGATGAAGTTGCCGAAGGTGTTGTTTCCGTTCACGAGCCACCCATTGGTTGCGCCCAGCGCAGAGGAGGAGGCCCGCAGATCTCCAATCACCGTCTGGGCAATAATGGCGGCTTGGGTTTCCTCCGAACTTTCCCGGCCGGCGGAGGAGGCGACGGGGAAGAGGGCGAGCACGCCAACCATGGAGACGGCGAAGATGCCCAGGGCGATGACGACTTCGGTTAAACTGAAGGCGGCCGGAGGCCGCTGAGGGATGAAGGGTTTCAGGGGGGCGGGGGTTAAGGGGGTGATAAGGTGGGAAGGCGGGAAGGTGGGAGGCGAATCGGAAATTTGAATTTCGAAATTGGGCTTCCGGAAGCAAAAAAGGGCGGGCTGAGGATTCATTAGAAATTGGTGTTTGTGACAATGCCGGTGTAACGGACCCGGCCGCTATAGAAGGAAATGTCGATCCGGTCGGCCACGGTGGCCCTGCCATTCGTGACCTTTGCGGAAGAGGCGAAGAGAAGACCGTTGGTACCGTTGGTGTCGGTGAGCCCGCCGGAAGGCGTAAAGCCGATGAGGCGAAGGTTGGATGAGTTGGAGTTGGCTGGAAAGGTTAAGCCCGAGGGATTCGTGGGGCTGAGTAGCGCCAATGTAGTGGAGCTGAACATAAGATCGCCGGGGAGGCGCTCCCATTTGGATAGCAAAACCCACCCAGAGTTGGTGGAAACGTTCGTTTGGTAGTCATCAAAACCGTTTGCGTCTTGATCCGCGGTTTGCCGGATAACGGCATAAGTGCGGAGCCGGTTGGTGGAACTCATCGTGGTGGTGTCGGCATCCGGCAGGGCGAGATAAGCGTTGGTGCCGGAGAGGATGGCAGCGGTGCGGGCCTGTTCGAGGGCGCTGACGAGGATCGAGGCGGTGGCCCGGGAAGATTGGGAACCGCCCAAGCCCCGCATCACTGGGACCGCGGCTACCGAGAGAATGGCAATGATGCCGACCACGGCCAAGAGCTCGACGAGGGAAAAGGCGGCCCGGCGCGAAGCGCCCGTGGTGGAAGGGGGAAGGGGGAAAGCGGGAAGCGACCCTCCGGAGCTCCAAACCTCGCGGATTCGGATGGAGCTCTGGAGGGCGACGGTCATTTCCAAGTGCCGACGCTTTTGGTGGTCGGGGTGGAGGCGTCCGGGGCCCAGACGGCGACGGCCGTGCGGAGGTTGGTGTTTTCAAACCCCACATTGGAGATAGAACCGGAGCCGGCGGCGTCCACGGCAAAGCGGAACACAGCGTTGGAGCCCTTAATGTACCCGGTGGGGGTGACAATACCGGTCGAGTTGGTGAATTTGGCGGGAACCTCGAGAAAAATGATTCCACGGGGATTATTGGTGTTGGTGGAGGTGGTCATC
>JBEANM010000038.1:0-7602 GCA_041165425.1 Verrucomicrobiota bacterium | reverse complement strand
CCTCCGCTATCTCCTTGCCCCGTGAAAAACAAGGTGGGCAATCCCTTGGCCTTGCCCGCCATGGCCGCAAAATATCCTTGGTCCACACAAATGCCCCCTTTCTCCTTAATGTCAGCAAGTCGGTAGCTCGGATACGGCCAAGTCAGCCGTCCAGCCTCTAGCCGCCCAAAATCATAACGGATACTGGGAAACACTCTGTCGAAAGAACTTCGACTCGTCGTCACATTCTTTCTCGCCCACTCGAGTTCCGATTCCGGCAAAGGATGGTCGACCAAGAACTTGAGCTCGCTCACCGTCAGGACC
Organism: Verrucomicrobiota bacterium; assembly: GCA_041165425.1. Lineage (GTDB taxonomy): Bacteria > Verrucomicrobiota > Verrucomicrobiia > Methylacidiphilales > Verrucolacustridaceae > Verrucolacustris. Next base: position 7,299 of record JBEANM010000038.1, on the reverse strand, counting down.
GGCAGATCAAACGCATACCTCCTTCGGGACTGCAACTGCCCCATCTGTTGCAACCGGCTCACGGGGTCAACCTCCTCTCTTGGCACTGCCGACAAAGGGACTTGAAAATGAGGCCACCGCTCCGGAAACGGCCGGTCAAAAACCAGAACCAAGGCCACAGCCACCAAGGGCAAGTTTTTCAGTTCCTGCGGGGCCCGCGCTTGCATCTGCGCCAGCACGATCAGCGCCTGCGCCCGGCTGTCCTCTTCTCGCACGTTCTCCAAATAAGCCCGGATTAAATCCTGATTCTTCCCCAACTCCGCGAACTCCTTGGCATGCTGACCTCTTAATTCCGGCCACTCCCCTAGCCACTGCCAGAGTCTAAAGTCCTGTTTAGCTGGGCTGTCCGGTTTAAGCGCCGACAAACCCTCACTTCGGAGCCTTTGTTTGAGCGCCTCCACCAACCCGCCCCGTGCCTCTGTCCAGCTCTCCGGATTTGGATTCTGATCCCACCAGTCCGCAGACGCGGCCATACCTACCCAACCCCAAACAACCAAAGAGATCGCGGCTGTTTTCAAGTTATCGGGATCCGAACCTTCTTCCTTTTTTGAAAAGCCGTGAGCTCCCGATATCCGGTTTCTTTTACCAGTTGCACCGCTTTTTGAAATTCATGCCCCACTTCCCCGGGGGCATGGGAGTCAGAAGAAATCAGGACGGGAATTTTTCGCCGGAAAGCCTCTTTGAGAAACTGTGCCGAGGGATAAATCTCCCCGACTTCCTTCCGTAGTCCGGCTGTACTGACCTCCATCGCTACTCCCGAAGCGGCCATCGCATCCAGCGCCTCTCGGTAGTACGGCAATAGATCTCCCTTGGGGATGTGGCCGAATTTCTTCACGAGGTCCGGATGGGCCAGAAAGTCAAAAAGTCCGCTCTGGGCTGCCTGCGCAATCGCCTTGAAGTAGCGCGTCCAAACTTCCTCCACAGGCTGCTGCTTCCAGCGATCCAGCTTGAGAGGGTTATCCACATCCCAATCAGGGGTGATGTAGTGAACCGCCCCGATCAGGTAATCAAAATCAGCCTTTTGGGCCAACTCCCTCACCCAACTCTCCCTCCCGGGGATAAAATCACACTCCAACCCAAGCCGAATAGGGAGCTGGGGTTGGGCCTGGCGTGCCTCCTCCACCATCTGCAGATATTGGGAAAAGTCGGCCAAATCCATTCTCCAGTCGTCAAACTTCTCCGGCATTGGATTGTGTTCACTAAAACCGATCTCTCCTAAACCCTTGCGCACCGCCTCGGCAGCATAGTCTCTGGGATGGCCGGTGGCATGGCCACACAGCGGTGTATGCATGTGATAGTCAAAAAGCATGACACCTAAATAACCCCTTTGCCTCCCATCCCAAAGACTGAACTATAAATTCTATTCCCAATTTTAGGTTTTGGGCTAGCGGCCGTCCATTTTGTTGATCAAGAGAGATTTACAAGACGTTCCTTAAGGCATTGGGGGGTCAGCGGCCAAAACTCCCAGCACATCGAGAGCTGACATTGCCGTAAAAAAACGTTTCGGCATAATCAATGGATGCCAGACGTTCACCTTTCCCCTGCCAAGCTCAGGGCTGCCCTCACACGGTTCCGTCGGCTCAGAATTCTTGTGGTTGGCGATCTGATGCTGGACGAGTTTATCTATGGCCGGGTATCGCGCATCTCCCCCGAAGCGCCAGTGCCGGTCGTCCATGTGGAAAAAGAGGCGGCCTATCCTGGTGGAGCCGCCAACGTGGCCCGCAACCTCGCCGCCCTGGGAATTCACGCCGAGCTGGGCGGAGGCATCGGCCAAGACGATGCCGGCGAAAAACTCCTCTCGCTTTTACGCCACGGCAAGATCGGCACGACCGCCATGGCCCGCTTCCTCTCTTACCCCACAATTGTCAAAACGCGGGTTCTGGCCCGCCAGCAGCAAGTAGTCCGGGTCGATCGCGAGGAGCCCGGACGCCTCAGCGGCCAGAACCGCGCCGCCATTCTGCAAAAGGCCTTGCGTCTTCTGCCCCGCTGTCATGCCTTGGTCTTGGAGGACTACGGCAAGGGTCTTTTCGACCAAACGTTCGTCGATCACATCCTTGAAGCCGCTCATCGCCACGGTATTCCCTCCACCGTGGATCCCAATGTCCATAACCCCCTCGATTGGCGTGGCGCCACCTTGGTGAAGCCCAATCGGCTCGAGGCGTTCGGAGCCCTTGGGCTCCCGGACTCCCAGAAGGCCGAGGATTGGATCTCCATCGGGGAGGAACTCATGGTGAACTGGTCCTGCCAACACCTGCTTTTGACCTTGGGTGAACACGGCATGATCCTTTTCCAGCCCGGACACAAGCCTCATCGTATCCCCAGTCGGGCTCGCGAGGTCTACGATGTCTCCGGTGCAGGCGATACCGCTATTTCCCTTTTGGCCGCCGGGCTGGGAGCTGGGCTCTCGGGACTTGTTTCGGCTGAGCTCGCCAACCTTGCCGCCGGCATCGTTGTGGGAAAACTGGGAACTGCCACCGTCAGCCCCGCCGAAATTTTGGAGGCTTCCCGCCGTCATGGCTAAAGCCGCCGTTTTTTTGGATCGCGACGACACCCTCATCGAAAACATCCCCTATCTCGGCGACCCTTCGAAGGTTCGCCTGGTGGCCGGAGCGGCGGAGGGATGCCAAAAACTAATTCAAGCCGGTTATCCCCTTTTTGTTGTTTCGAACCAGTCCGGGGTCGGACGGGGCCTGATCACCAAGGAGCAAGTGCGGGCGGTGGACCAACAAATGGAATCTCTTCTGGGAGGCAAAAGGGTCATCTCCGGGTATTACCACTGCTTCGCGGCCCCCGGGGATCCGTATGATGAACGAAGAAAACCTTCACCCGCCATGCTTCTAGAGGCTGCCCGGGACCGCGACTTGAACCTGGCTCTCTCCTTCATGGTGGGAAATCGCCTCAGCGACATCGAGGCCGGGTTGGCGGCCGGCTGTGCAGCCGTCTTGCTGGATTTGCATGTTCCCGCCCATGAAAAGCCATCCGCCTCCCAAACAGCCACGTATGTCGCTCCCTCATGGGAATCTGCCGCCAACTGGATCTTGCAACGAAAAGCTCATCCATGAGCGCCCGAAAGGTTATTGCCGTGATCCCGGCTCGTTACGGCTCCACCCGATTCCCGGGAAAACCGCTGGCCCCCATCGCGGGGAAGCCTTTGCTTCGGTGGGTTTGGGAAGGAGCGCAACAAAGCCGCCATATTTCAGAGACCCGCATCGCCACCGATGACCCCAGAATTGCCCAAACGGCAGCACAGTTCGGGGCCCAGGTTGTCATGACCCGAGCAGATCATCCGTCTGGAACCGATCGCATCGCCGAGGCAACCCAAGGCACCCAAGCCGACTGGATACTCAACCTACAAGGGGACGAGCCTCTGATCACGGGGGCTTTTCTAGATTTATGGATCGAAGCTCTAAACCGTAAGTTTGGTATGGCCACGGTGGCAACGCCTCTCCGTGACCCCGCGGATCTAGAAAATCATGACATGGTCAAGGTGCGCTGGGATGAGGCCGGAAAAGCCCTTGGGTTTCGGCGCTCCATCCCGGAAGCAGAATCCGTGCTCTGGCAGCATCAGCACATGGGCCTTTACGCCTACCAACCCGCCACCTTGCAAAAGTTTGTTTCCCTCCCCCCCAGCCCGGGGGAAAAGCGGGACCGATTGGAACAGCTTCGGGCCCTAGAGAACGGGATTGATGTCCAAGTGGTTCCGCTTACCTTCCTTTCCGTTGGTGTGGACACGCCGGGGGACGTGACACGCGCGGAACGGGCCCTGGCCGAACGCGCCGCAGGTATCCCCAAATGAAATACATTTTTATCACCGGCGGGGTCATTAGCTCCCTGGGCAAGGGACTCACGGCCGCCGCCCTGGGCACCCTGCTGGAGCGTCGCGGCCTGAAAGTGGCCCTGATGAAGTTCGATCCTTATCTGAATGTCGATCCCGGCACGATGAGCCCCTACCAACACGGGGAGGTTTACGTGCTGGAGGACGGAGCGGAAACCGATCTCGACCTCGGCCACTATGAACGATTCACGCGATGCCGACTTACCCGGCGCCACAACCTCACCGCCGGACAGGTCTACGAAGAAGTTCTCCGTAAGGAGCGCCGCGGCGACTATCTCGGCAAAACCGTTCAGGTCATTCCCCACGTCACCGATGAGATTAAAAACCGGCTACGGCATATGGGACAGAATGAGGATTGCGATGTCCTGATCACCGAGATCGGCGGCACGACGGGCGATATTGAGGGCCTCCCCTTCCTCGAGGCCCTGCGGCAGTTCTCCCTTGAAACCGGGCCTGGCCATTGCCTGTTCATCCACGTCACCCTCGTTCCCTTCATCAAGGCGGCGGGGGAGTTAAAATCCAAACCAACCCAGCAGAGTGTTGCCAAACTTCGAGAAATTGGGATTCAGCCCCAGATTTTAGTCTGCCGTAGCGAACACCCTGTGGACCGGGAAACCCGGCAAAAGATCTCCAGCTTTTGCAATGTGCCGGTGGAGGCGGTGATCGAGGAGCAGGATGTCAAACACACCATTTACGAAGTGCCCCTCATGCTTCACCGGGAGCGCTTGGACGAACTGGTTTTATCGCACCTGCAACTCAAGGCCCCACCCGCCGACCTTCGGGATTGGGAACAGATGGTCGGAAGGATGATCCACCCCAAACACCGCGCCCGCATTGCCATGGTTGGAAAATATCTCGGCGTTCCGGATGCCTACAAAAGCGTCACCGAAGCCCTTTTTCACGCTGCCTCGGCCGAAGATACCGGGGTGGAACTCCTGCGGGTGGACGCGGAGGAGATTGAAAAGCGCGGAACCGAGCCCCTGCTGGAGGGGGTGGACGGCATTCTCGTGCCCGGCGGCTTCGGCGAGCGGGGTATCGAGGGAAAAATCTCTGCTGCCCGTTACGCCCGGGAGAACAAAATTCCCTACCTTGGATTATGTCTGGGCATGCAGGTGGCGGTCATCGAATTTGCCCGAGACGTGGCCGGCCTCAAGAAAGCCCACAGCTCGGAATTTGACCCCACGACACCCGAGCCGGTGATTACCCTTCTACCAGGTCAGGACGTGAATGGAGACAAGGGAGCCACCATGCGCCTGGGTAACTACGCCTGCCAACTGGCTTCCGGTTCCCTCGCCCAAAAAGCCTACGACGCCCCTGAGATCAGGGAGCGCCACCGACACCGGTACGAGTTCAACAACGCCCATCGAGGCACTTTGGAAAAAGCCGGTCTGCGGATTAGCGGGATCTATCCCAAGGGAAATCTGGTCGAACTCGTCGAGATTCCCGGGCATCCTTGGTATGTGGCCTGCCAGTTCCATCCTGAATTCCGTTCCAAGCCGGATGTGCCCCATCCTCTTTTTCGGGGGTTTGCCCAAGCCGCCCGCGCCCATGCCCAAAAATCCTAAATCTCGCTTCCTGCTCATTGGCGGTCCGTGCGTCCTGGAGTCGCGCAAAACCTCTCTCGTGGTTGGCAAGACATTGCGCGATCTTTGCCAGACCCTGGGCTGGGACTACGTCTTCAAGGCCAGCTATGACAAAGCCAACCGCACTTCCCTTTCATCCCCCAGGGGACCCGGATTTCGGCAAGGACTGAAGGAACTCGCCGCCATCAAGAGAATCCTCAAGGTCCCCATCCTCACCGATGTGCATTCACCGGAAGAGGCACGGCAGGCGGGCCGGGTCGTGGATATCCTGCAGATCCCGGCTTTCCTTTGTCGCCAGACCGATCTGCTTCTGGCGGCTGCCAAGACCCGTCGTGCCGTCAACGTGAAGAAGGGGCAGTTTCTTACCCCGGAAGCGGTCGACGCCGTGATGGAAAAACTTACGAGAGGAGGGTGCCGCCACACCTGGATTACGGAACGTGGCACCACCTTTGGCCAGGGTGACTTGGTCGTAGATATGCGCGGCCTGGTCACCATGCGAAACCGGGGCCACCGGGTGATTTTTGACGCCACCCACTCGGTCCAACGTCCCGCCGGAGGCAAGGTCACTTCTGGCGACCGCCGTTTCATCTCCGCGCTCGCCCGGGCCGCTGCCGCCGCGGGGATTGATGGCCTTTTTTTGGAGACACATCCGAATCCCGGCAAAGCTTTATCCGACCGCGCCAGCATGCTTCCCCTCGCCCAGGCCGAAAAACTCTTACGCCAAATCAGTCGGGTTCTTTATGCCGTGTCATAGGGTCGCCTTGCTTGCGATCGCGGCTCTGGGTGCCACAACCCTCCGCGCCGGGAATGGTCCAGAATTCCCCATCGGTTCGGTGATTCAGAACTTCGCCCTCCCTCAAACTGACTCCTCCGGCCGCCAGACGGCTCTCGTCAAAGGCAAGCGCGCCACCGTCGTCAGCCCGAATCAGCTGAAGATCGAGGATCTAAACGTCGAGCTTTACAACTCCGAAGGAAAACCCGAGACGACAATCACCGCGACCCGCAGCGACTTTTGGCGAAAAGAAAATAAGCTGACTTCCGACTCCGGGATTCTCGTCAAGCGCCCCACTCTCCTCATTTCCGCTAACGGCATTGACTGGAATGTGGCCGACTCCTCGGGCACGCTTTATACCCGTGTGCGCGTCGTTTTAAGCAATTCCGGCGAATGAATCCTTTCTCCTTATCCCTTCTTTTAATCCTGTCGGTCGAAGTGGCCCTGGCTCAGACCCCTGCCACAACCCCGCCCACGGGCGGCGGCCAGACGGTCATCACTAGTGATAGTCTCGACTTAAATCTCAGCAAAACCAAAGGCGCCAAACAGGGGCTTTTTCGAGGTAACGTTAAAGTCGAGGAGCCCCGCTTCGTCATGACCTCAAAAGAAATGACCGTATTTTTTGCGGATGATGACTCGGTTCAGGATGTAGAGGCCCGGGAAGAGGTGGTGATCGAGCGGAAGGATGGCTCCTCAAAAACCTGGAGCGAAAAAGCCATCTACAATATGAAGGAAAAAAAACTCACCCTTCTTAAGGTCACCAAGCAACCCAAAGCGACCTCCCAAGATAAAACGGTTTTCGCCGACAAGATCATCCTCTACCCGGAAGAGGATAAAATGCTCACGGAGGGCGCAAGCCGGGTCATGCTGCAGAAACCCTGAGCCAGAAAACATCAGAGCTTCCTGCCCCCCGCCCCCCGGTGACGGGAGACCATCTCTTGTCCTGCAACGGCCTCGTCAAACGGTATGGGGATCGAAACGTGGTCAATGGGGTGGATCTTGGCGTCCGGGCCGGCGAAGTGGTAGGTCTCCTGGGTCCAAACGGTGCCGGTAAAACCACCAGTTTTTAC
>JBEANM010000037.1:0-12372 GCA_041165425.1 Verrucomicrobiota bacterium | reverse complement strand
TCGCCGTGGCTGCCTCAATCTGGCCTTCTGAAGATATTGACCTTTTCTTATCGTAAGAAAAAAGATCAGCCAAAAGACCAAGTAATTTTAAGGCAATGCCCAGCGGCTCGCCCTTTTCGGCTGCTTTATTGGCATAGGCCATGGCTTTCGCATGATCTGGCTTGAGGGCCTCGCCTTGAAAATAGATCCAACCAAGGTGTGCGCTGGCCAATGCGGACCCCTGATCACTTGCGGAAATCAAATCTTTGACGCCACCATCTGAGTCGGCCTTAGTGCCAATTCCTCTCATTTTCATTAGCCCGCGAAAAGCCAGTGAGGCGGGCATAACTTCGCTGCTTTGGTCAAAAAAGTTAAAACCCTTTCGGCGATCTTCGTCAGTTCCATTAGGCAAAGAGCTATACAAAACACCAAGAATGTAGCCGGCTCGAATGTTTCCATCGTCGTAAGCATCCTCAAGTAGAGAAATTGCTTTGCGGGGGTCCGAGGCCATTAGCGCAATAGCATCATTAAAATCCCGGCTAGATCGCCTTGCCCAAAATACAGATCTCTCTTTCCAGTCCTCTTTCTCATTGATCGGAAAAGCCTCTGTGCCTTTCCAGGCGCTGAGCAGACTTTGGACCTCCTCTAGAGGCACGACCCAGCATGTGCCCCTTTGAGCCGTTAGAGTTGTTTTTTTGGGGCCCAGGTAGACTACGCCGATAAGCTCACCTTTTTGATTAAAAACTCCTCCGCCAGAACTTCCCGGAAGTCCAGATAGGGTAGTTTCATAGTGACTTTGGCCCTCTAGGTGGTTTTTTTTGTTAAAAACTCCTTTCGAAAGAACGGGGACCAGGCAGCCACTAGGAAAACTTATAGAATAAACCGGATCGCTAGGGTTAGGTTGAGACGTTGCGATTGATGGTGGTTGGGGTGTTCGCCTGTCTACCTTGACCAACGCTAAATCCGCCAGAAAAAGACCTGGATGGATTAGAGTGATTGCATGTGCTGTTCCGTCAGCAAATTGAACACCTGGTTTTTCAAGATTCGCAACCGCATGAGCAGCCGTAAGAACCCACCCATCAGAAGAAATAATTGTTCCCGAGCCGACTCCTCGCAGACGGTTGTCCCCAGTGAACTCGATAATTCTTACAGCGAATGAAGCCTGAGGACTTTGCCAGACGACACTCTCTAGATTGGCTGTTTGAAAATTAGGGGAATCCGGCAAAAGTTCTCCCAACATGATTAAGGCTCTTCGTGCAGCTTCAAACTCCCCTGAATTTAAAGCCGACTGGCTGATTACCTCGTTGAGGATCGGGGCATTCTCTTTGGGTTGGATCAGGGCAAGCCGACGCCAAATTTCCACAGCCTGTTCGCGGTCCTTTTTCATTCCTTGAATGATGTACAGCTCTTTGGCTTCCGATTGGCTTTTCAAGGCCTCCGCCTCAATTTTTTTGGAGCTTTTAAAGAAATCCCCCTGGGGGTCTAGGGATGGCGGATTAACTTGGCCAAAAGCAGCCGAAACACACAAACAGAACGCTGAGCTAATTAACCGGAAAGAAAGAAGCCTACGTAATGGCATGCTCATTGGCACAGTTATTGATTATTAGGTAAAAACACCTGAGATCAATTCGCTAAACCCGGGATAGCTTCGATGGCGCCTTTTAAGGCCACGGGGGAATGGTGCGTATAGATCCGATGAACGTCTGAGGAATGGCCAGCCAGCTCTTTCCTTAACTCTTGGCTGACTCCGGAGTTGGCCATCAGGGAGACAAAGGTGTGTCGCAGGGAGTGAAAGGTCTTGGCTTGGAACATACGGGATCCGGTTCTCTTAGTGGGCATGGTGTCGATCCTGGCTTTTTGGAGTAGGGATAAGAACCGTCCGGAAAGCCCCGTCTTTCCGGAGGTTGGGAGGTCTTTGAGGCCAGGGAAGATAGGAGCATCCGGAGAACGTCCATCGACGGGCAGGCGGAGAAGCGCATCCAGCAGTTCGGGATGAATAGGAACCCTTACCTTGGAAGCGTTGGCCAGTCGGGCCTTTTTGAGAGGAAGATAGGTGATCGTCTTTAGTTCAGGATCGACGTTCCGCCAGGTTAGTGAGGATGCATCCCGGAGCCGCATCCCAGCATAAGCTCCGAGGAGGGTCATGGCCTTCCAGTTGTTGTCGGCCACAGCAAGAATTGCCTTCAGCTCCTCCACGGTGAAGGGCTCGCGGCTCATGCGTACTCCTGATGGGGTTTCAACAGCTTCGGCGGGGTTAGTCTGGTTCATGCCCTGGCGGCGACCCATGTTGAAGAGGTTACGGAGGATCTTCACCTTCACCGAACAGCTGGATTTGGTGTCGCCCTTCTTGGAGCAGTGGAAGACGAAGTCCTGAACATCCTGCGGCTGGATATAGGAAGGGGGATATTTGACCCGCACCGCCCCTAGGAAGGTGGCGAAGTCCCGGGCGACCTGCTTGTAGCGGACGAAGGTCTTTTTGGAGCGGCAGAGGAGCTTGGATTCGAGCCAGCGGCTGATCAACTCGGTGAGGGGAGTCAGGGAGGGTTGGGGAAGGGTTTGGCCGTGGATGCCCATGACCTTTTGGGAAAATTGGTGGGCATGGATCTGCCGCTCGATTTTTTCAAGCTGGGGATTGGCGATCTTTCGGGAAGCTTCTTCGGCCTCCTCGGCCATGCGGACCGCCTTGCCGTGAAAACGGGTTTGCGCGGGGATGCGGCTAGAGACCTGGTGTTGCTTGCCGTCCGCGGAGCGGTAGCAAAGCATCCAGTATGGCGAGCGCGGATGTTTTCGAATCGATGCCATTTACAACGCAGTTACAACACGCCACTACTGCCACGGCAATCACCGATGAAAAAAAATGTTGTAACTCAACATCAGTGGCAACAGTGGCAAAAAATCACCCCGGCGAGGGTTCGATTCCCTCCGCCCGCATAAACTTTTCCACCGCAGTCATTCCGCCCTGAAAAAGGGCGGCAATAGACTCGAGTTGCGACAAAGTTCCAAAAAAACGTATATACAGGCTCAAATCCCCGTCTCCAGTGAGTATTTCCTAACCCCGCCAATGTCCTACCCTTTGGGTGAGAATCTCAGGGAAGATGATGTTTGACCTTCAATTCCTAGTAAGGAGCCTTGCGGCTAGATGATTTTGGCAGCGGTCATGGTTGGCGGGTTCATCCTCGGGGCAGGAATGGCCTATGCCTTATTTTCTGCCCGCTTGGGTAGGGCTAGCGGGGAAGCGGAAGCTTTGCATGCCCGGGTTTCTGAAGGAGAGCGCCTTCGCCAGCAGGCGGATGGGCAGGCCCAGACGGCGCGGGAGGGGTTAGTCCGGGCAGAGGCGGAGCGTCAGGCCGCAGAGCGATCGCTGCAGGAGGCGCGTCAGGAGAAAGAACTTCTCGCAGTCAAACTCCAGACAGAGATGCGGGCCATGGCCCAGCAACTGGTAGCGGAGGGAACTCGGCGACTCGCGGAGGATAACCGGACGCAGGTGGGGATCGAGCTCCGGCCCCTACTTTCCCGGATCGAGGATTTTCGCAGGCGGGCGGACGAGATTCATACAGCGGAGACAGGTATGCAAAGCGATCTCCGTCGGGAGATTCAACAGATTCAGGCGATGAGCACTCAGTTAGGCACCGAGACGCATCGGTTGACCCACGCCCTAAAAAATGACTCCGGCACCCGGGGTCGCTGGGGTGAAATGGTTTTGGAGAAGACTCTGGAAATTTCCGGACTGGAGAAGGGGCGTGAATATCGGACCCAGGAGTCCGCCGATCGCAAGCGGATGGATGCAGTCGTCTTTTTGCCTGAGGACCGGGCGGTGGTGGTGGACAGCAAGGTACCGCTGGTGGATTACGACGCCTACTGCGCGGCCGGAGAGCCGGCCGAGCAAGAAAAACACCTGAAGGCGCATGCCGGAGCGGTTCGGCGCTTCATCGACGACCTCTCGGGGAAGAGTTATCCGGACCTGTTGCAGGGCAAGTCGCCGGACTTCACGATCATGTTTATTCCGATCGAGCCAGCGTTTGGGGCGGCTCTTCGCGGAGACAAGGATCTTTTGGAATATGCGTTCGAGAAACGAATTGTGTTAAGCACACCGAGCACATTGATGGCCACGCTGCGGACGATTGCCAATGTTTGGAAGATCGAGCGGCAGAACAAGAACGTGCAGGAGATCGCCCGCTTGGGCGGCAAGCTGCATGACGACCTGGTGAATTTCGTCGACGACCTGAAGGATGCCGGGACGGCCCTGGAAAAAGCGAGAGAAGCGCACGATTCGGCGGTGAAGAAGCTCTCGGAGAAAAAGGGGAACATTCTCGGCACGGCGGACAAGCTGCGGGAACTGGGGGCGAAAACGGAGAAGCGCTTAAGCCTCAATGGCAAAGGCGAGGAATGAGGGCTTTTGGATTCAATGGGTGAAGCTGGGGGCGGGGTGACTGAATCTAAAACGACTGACAACAAGGCGGTTTCGCCCAAGATGGTCACGTGAAGATCCATGACCCCATGTTGCACCGGGTGGCAGTGGGAGTTTCCTTGGCCCTGTTGGTGCTGGCTTGTCTCAATATCCTCCGTCCGTTTTTTGGTCCACTGCTCTGGGCGGTGATCCTGACCGTAACCGCCTGGCCGGTCTTTATTTGGGTGAAGGGTAAAATGCCGAAGCAGGCCATCGTGGCCTCGATTCTGACCAGCATCCTAATTGCTATTTTTTGCATGATTCCGGTGACGTATGGCGTGGCGGTGGCGGCACAGTCAGTTAAGCCTCTGTCTCAACTTCTTTTGGACAGAAATGGGAGAAGTCGTCACAGGACCGCACGCAATTAATCCAGGATCTGAGTCCGCTCCTCAAGCAGGGCGCCACCAAGCTCGGGCAAATGGCCGGAAAGGTTGGGGTAGGGTTGCTCGAGTTTGTTCTAGCCTTAATCATCTGCGGCTTCTTTTTTGCCTACGGGGAGACCTTAACCCGGTCCGGGCAGATGACCTTACAAAAGTTGTTCGGACCTAAAGGGGGCGAGTTGTTGGATATTTCGGCCCGAACCATCCGTAGTGTGATGTTAGGAATTCTTGGCACCGCCGCTCTGCAGGCGGCGCTCATGTGCATCGGCTTTTCCTTGGCGGGTGTTCCGCAGGTTGTCTTACTGGGTTTTGCGGGATTCTTTTTTGCGAGCTTACAGCTTTCGTGCGGGATTGTTTGGGTGCCGGTGGTGATTTGGCTTTTCCTGGAAGGAAAGACTGGGTGGGCGGTCTTTAATCTGATCTGGGGAATCGGGGTGGTGGGACTAGTGGATAACTTCACCAAGCCATATCTGATCAGTCGTGGGAGCAATTTGCCATTTGGTATTATCTTCCTAGGTGTCATAGGCGGCTTTATTGCGTATGGGTTTCTGGGGATTTTCTTTGGGGCGACCTTGATGGCCGTGGCTTTCCGGCTCTTTAAGGAGTGGTTGGCGGGGGATACGGATGGGACCGAAAATGTACCTCTGACCGTGACCAGTCCACTCCGGAAAATCACTCCGCGGGTGCGGCAAAAACCTCTGTAAACAATTGCTTTGCAATTACTTAAAAACGAGTAAAAAGTAATTTTTCAGTTGTCGGGGTGATCGATTTCGGCATCTTCAACGGATGCCAGCCGCGAAGGAAAAGGTGGTCGTTGGTGGGAAGTACGACGCCTCTAAAATTGATAAGCTTGAGGGGTTAGAAGCGGTCCGGAAGCGGCCCGGAATGTATATTGGCGACCCGGATGAACGGGGTCTGCATCACTGTGTGTTTGAAGTCCTCGATAACTCCGTGGACGAACATTTGGCCGGCCATTGCGAAAACATCAAGGTCACGATGCATGTCGACGGCTCAATTTCCATCGAGGACGACGGTCGCGGTATCCCGGTGGACATGCATCCGAAATTCAAGATGCCTGCGGTCGAGTTGGTTCTGACGAATTTGCATGCGGGAGGAAAGTTCGACCAGGGTGCGTATAAATATTCCGGCGGATTGCACGGGGTCGGGGCAAAGTGCGTCAATGCCCTTTCCGAATGGTTTGAGGTCGAGATTTCCAGGGACGGGAAGCTCTATCACATGGAGTTCGCGCAGGGAAAGACAACCTCGAAACTCAGCGTCACCGGTAAATCCAAAAAGACCGGCACCAAGATCACCTTCAAGCCGGATGCGGAAATCTTTAAAGATACGACCAAATTCAAATTCGATCTTTTAGCCAAGCGCCTGCGGGAGTTGGCCTTCCTGAACCCCGGCCTTTCCATCACGCTCACGGATGAAGGGAAGAGCGGGAAGTCGGAGACCTTCCTTTACAAAGACGGCATCGAGGAATTTGTGAAACAGCTGGCGAAAGCTCGCGTGCCGATCCATCCCAAGCCCATTGTCCTGGAGAAAAAGAAGGATGAGGTCTTTGTGGACTGCGTCATGCAGTATTACGATGGTTACGATGAGACCCTCCTGCCTTTCGCTAACTCCATCCCGAATCCGGACGGTGGTACCCACGTCTCCGGTTTTCGCTCGGCGCTGACGCGGGCGATTAACCAGTTCGCTTCAGGCAAGGGCCTGGCCAAAGAGAAAGATCCCAAGATCACGGGCGAGGATGTGCGTGAAGGTTTGATCTGCGTCCTGAGCGTGAAGCTGCCCAATCCGCGTTTCAACGCGCAGACGAAGGTGAAGTTGGTTAACGCGGAGATCGAGGGAATCGTCGGGAGTTGCGTTTACGAGGGCCTGCTGTCCTACTTGGAGGAGAATCCCGGCGTTGGGAAAAAGATTTTTGAGAAGGCGTTGACCGGGGCCCGCGCCCGTGAGGCGGCCCGCAAGGCCAAAGAGACCATCCGGAAGGGGGCCTTCAGCGGTGGCGGTCTTCCTGGCAAGCTGGCCGACTGCTCGGAGCGCGATCCGGCCCAGTGCGAGCTGTACATCGTCGAGGGTGACTCCGCCGGTGGCTCCGCCAAACAGGGCCGGGACCGGCGTACGCAGGCAATTCTTCCGATCCGCGGAAAGCTGATCAACGTGGAGAAAGCCTCCATCGACAAAGTTCTTAATAATAACGAAATCCGGACCATCATCACCGCGGTGGGGACCGGAATCGGGACGGCGAGCGAAAAGGAAAAGGCCAAGAAGGGGGAAGAGGAGGCAGAGGCGGGCGGCGGCTTCGACATGGAAAAGCTCCGCTACCACAAAATCATCCTCATGACCGACGCCGATGTGGACGGTTCCCACATCCGGACGCTGCTCCTGACCTTCTTTTACCGGAAGATGCCCTTGTTGGTTTCCTCCGGGCACATTTATATCGCCCAACCGCCTCTCTTCCTGATCAAGCGAAAGAAGCGGGAGGAGTATGTTCAGGACACGGAGACCCTCGACAAGATCCTGATTGAGCTGGGGACGGACGAGGTCACCCTGATTCGTCTCTCCGACAAGAAGGCCATCAGTAAGGCGCAGTTGATGGACATTCTGGTATCTCTGCAGGAGCTGGAGCGGCTCTCCCGTGCGGTCACGCGCCGGGGGGCTAAATTTGAGGACTACCTTGAGGCCCGGAATCCAAAAACCGGCGAACTACCAAAATATATCGCCAAGACCCGCGAGGGCACCGAAGAGAAGTTCGAGTTTTTCAAGGATGACAAGGAGATTGCCAAGTTTCGCGACAAGATGGGGATTGAGGATGATGACGAGGAGGAGGATGAAAAGGGCGGCAAGGACGAGGCTGAAGGCAAATCCAAGACCAAGGCGCGTATCTACGAGATTTATGAGGCAGCTAGCTTAGCGAAAGCCTTACAGGGTTTAGCCAAGAAGGGGCTGGAGATGGATCACTACTCTGCCCAGGACAAGCCGTTGTTTGAGTTGGTCGAAGGGGAGGTGGACAAGGCGAACCCCAACCGCACGCCGATCTTCTCCATCGCGGAAATTCTCACCGGAGTGAAAAACGTGGGCAAGAAAGGCGTGCAGATCACCCGGTTTAAGGGCTTGGGAGAAATGGACGCCAAGGAGCTCTTTGAAACCACGATGAATCCGGAGAAGCGGCAGCTGCTCAAAGTGGATTTGGTGGACGCGGCCAAGGCCGACGAGATTTTTACCACCTTGATGGGGGATGAGGTAGAGCCCCGGCGTGTCTTCATCGAGGAAAACGCCCTGAACGTCCGGAATTTGGATATTTAACCCTCAGGAATCCTGATCATGGCCCTACTCAAAGAGAGCATTGTCCCGATTAACGTCGCGGAGGAGATGTCAAAGTCGTTCCTCGACTACTCGATGTCGGTCATCATCTCCCGGGCCTTGCCGGATGCGCGGGACGGGCTGAAACCCTCGCAGCGGCGGATTCTTTACGCGATGGACGGTCTGGGCGTGCAACCCAATCGGAAGCACGTGAAGTGCGCCAAGATTGTCGGTGAAACCATGGGTAACTTCCACCCCCACGGCGATATGGCGATCTATCCCACTTTGGTGGGCATGGGCCAGTGGTGGGGGATTCGTCACCTTCTGATTGAGGGACGAGGCAACTTTGGCTCCATCGACGGCGATCCGCCTGCCTCCATGCGTTACACTGAGGCACGACTGCATCATCTCGGCGCCGCGCTCATGTCCGACATGGAGCGGGATACGGTTGACTTTGTGCCGACTTACGACGAACGGTTGACTGAGCCGGTCGTCCTGCCTGCTGCGTTCCCGAATCTGATCGTTAACGGGGGCACAGGGATCGCGGTCGGTATGGCAACCAACATCCCGCCTCACAACTTGGGAGAGACCATCGATGCCCTTTGTGCCCTGATTGAAAATCCCAAGCTCACGGCCGAACAAATTCTAAAAATCATGCCCGGACCGGACTTCCCCACCGGTGCGCTGATCTGTGGCCGGGAGTCGATTGCGAACTACTACAAGACGGGGCGCGGCTCATTGAAGCTGCGCGGAAAGGTTTCCGTCGAGGAGGGGCGTTCCGGCAAATCCCAGCTCGTCATCACCGAGGTTCCTTACAATGTGAATCCGGAAGAGCTGATCAAGCGGGTGGCCGATCTGGTGGAGGAGAAAAAGCTCGAAGGCATCAGCGATGCCCGCAACGAATCTGACGAATCTATCCGGATCGTCCTGGAGCTAAAGCGGGACGCGATCCCGAAGGTGATCATCAACAATCTCTACAAGTACACGCCGCTGGAGAGCAGCTTTGGGGTGATCATGCTGGCCCTGGACGGACGCCGTCCAAAACTCCTGCCGATGCGGGAGATGCTGATTTGCTATCTCGAGCATCGCCGCGAGGTGGTGATCCGCCGGACGAAGTTTGATCTGAAGGTGGCGGAGGACCGGGCCCACATTCTTGAGGGCTACAAGAAGGCCCTGGCGAATTTGGATGACTTCGTGAAGATCATCCGTGCCTCCAAGGATCGCGCCTTGGCCAAGGAAAAGCTGATGTCGAAGTACAAGCTGAGCGACCGGCAGGCTGATGCGATCCTGGAACTGCGCCTTTACCAGTTGACCGGCCTGGAGCGGGATAAGATCGAGGAGGAATATCTCTCCATCATCCAGAAGATCGAGGAACTTCGCAGCATTCTGGCCAGCGAGAAAAAGGTCTACGCGATCATCAAAAAGGAGCTGCTGGAGATCAAGGAGAAGTATGCCGACCCTCGCCGCACCCAAATCGTAAAGGATGAAGGAGAGATTGACGTGCAGGACCTCATTGCGAAAGAGGGGACGGTCATCACCCTATCGCACGCGGGTTACATCAAGCGAACCTCTGTCACCAGCTATCGGGCGCAGCGGCGCGGAGGCAAGGGCGTCATTGGCATGAAGTCCAAGGAGGAGAAGGAGGGCGATGACACCGGCGATTTTGTGGAGCATCTCTTTTCGGCCACCACGCACGACTATCTGATGTTTTTCACCAACACCGGCCGGGTTTACGTCGAAAAGGTTTATGAAATCCCGGAAATGGGTCGGACGGCTCGCGGAAAATCGATCGCCAACATTTTGGCGCTTCAGCCCAATGAAAAAGTCGCGGCCCTCATTTGTGTGCAGGAGTTTAGCGACAAGCAGCACCTCGTGATGGCGACGGCATCTGGAATCGTGAAAAAGACCAATCTCGCGGATTACAGTAATTTCCGAAAGGGTGGCATTATTGGGATCAAGATTGAACAGGGCGATGAGCTCATCGGTTGCGTCCAAACCACCGGGAAGCAGGAGATTGTTCTAGTCACCCGAGAGGGAATGAGTCTCCGCTTTGACGAGGATCAACTACGTGACCAGGGCCGCGCCACGGTGGGGGTTTATGGAATTCGGCCGGAGAAGAAAGACAAGGTGGTCGGGGTTGCGGTGGTGGATCAAAAGGCGACCCTGCTGGTGGTGGGGGAGAACGGTGTCGGCAAGCGCACCTCCTTCGAGGACTACCGCAGTCAGACCCGGGGCGGGAAAGGGATCATTACCATGAAGACGACGGACAAGACCGGGTCCGTGGCCGGAGCGATCTCCGTGAAGGAGACGGATGAGATCATGCTGATTACGGTGAAGGGTCAAATGGTCCGAACCAAGGTGAAGGATATCCGGGAGTCCGGGCGTAACACGCAGGGTGTTTATATTGTCCGACTGCAAAAGGGCGACCGCCTGCAGGGTGTGGCCCGGGTCGTCGAGACAGACGACGACGAGGACGGAGAGCTTCCGCTCGGGGCATGAGGAGCTTGTGGACAGGCCTGATCCTTGGGATCGGCTTGGTCTCCGGTTGGGCCGAAGAGCCCATCACCCGCATCGGTTTCGGATCCTGCTATAAGCCGGAAAAGAGCACTCCACTCTGGACTAAGGTGGCGGAATTTGATCCGCAGGTTTGGCTTTGGCTTGGGGACAATGTCTATGCGGATGTCATCGACGGAAAGTACATCAAGAAGGATTTACCCATGGATGCCTTTGAGCGTGCCTATGAGCGGCTGGGAAAAAGTGAGGGCATCACGACGCTCAACAAACTTCCCGCGGGCCATGTCATGGCCACATGGGATGATCACGACTATGGCCTCAACGACACCGGGAAAGACTGGGAGCGAAAGAGGGATGCCAAAAAAGCCTTTGTGAAATTTTGGGGAGGGGAGGACAAGAGCGACGGCGTGTACTCCTCGCGGGATTTCGGGTCGGATGGAAAACGGGTCCGGGTCATTTTGCTGGATACGCGTTACAATCGGGATGATCCCGGACCGAATGGGGATATTCTCGGCTCCCGACAGTGGAAATGGCTGGAAGAAGAGCTCAGTCGTCCCGGAGCTGAGGTGGTGGTGATCGGTTCGAGTATTCAGGTTTTGGCTTCCCAGCATCGGTTTGAAAAATGGTCCAACTTTCCCAAGGCCAAGGCGCGGTTATGGGAAGTGCTAAAAAAGAGCGGAGCGAAGGGGGTTGTGTTTGTCTCCGGGGATCGCCACCAGGCGGAAATTTCCTGCCTGCGGGAAGGTCCGTTGGGTTATCCCGTTTTTGATGTCACTTCCAGCGGACTGACCGAAGCCGGAAGCGGCCGGGGCGAAATCAATGATCTGCGGCTAGGGGAGCCGTGGAACGCGACGAACTTTGGAGCCCTGCGAATTGAGTGGTTTGACCCGGAGCCCAAGCTGGTTTTGGAAATCCGCGGGGCGGACGGAGCGGTGGCTCGGGAGACCTCGATTCCCTTGCGGCAACTTGCACCGCCCAAGGGCTAACCTATTTTCACAGCATGGCGTTCGTTTTACCCCGGCCAGAGCTGAGTCTTTGGGAAAAACTTTATCTTCCCAGCATCCTGGGCGGGATGAAAATTACCCTGGGGCACATGTTCCGAACCCTTTGGCGGATGTTGTTCCCCCGAAAAGGTTCCACTCCACCGGCCCTTTTGGAGATGAGTGCCACCGGATTAATGACCATGCAATACCCGGAGGAGCAGTGGCCTATGCCGGAGGGGTACCGCGGGGCACCGGTGCTCGTCATGGACGAGAGCGGGCGGGAAAAATGTGTCTCCTGTCAGCTGTGTGAGTTTGTCTGCCCTCCGCGAGCGATCCGAATTACCCCCGGTTCCATTCCGGGTACTGATCGCAACGCCAACGTGGAAAAGCGTCCCCGGGAGTTTGATATCGACATGCTGCGCTGTATCTACTGTGGCATGTGCGAGGAGGTCTGTCCGGAGGAGGCGATCTACCTACGCAAGGAGCACCCGATTTTTGTGGGAACGGATCGGAAGGGAATGGTGCGGAACAAGCAGGAGCTGTACCGATTGGGGGGAGTTTTGCCTCGTCCCATCAAGAAGTGGGAAAATAAATAGGCACCTGCCTAGGAACGGATTCCTTACGGGTCGTTGACCCATGCAATTGTGCCGTATTCCGGGGTTGGCTTGGTTTCTAAAAGGGAATTGAGATAACTCCATTGACCGCTGTTGCGGGGCATTTAATCTCTCGCAACCCCCGAAAGATCACGAGGATGGAACAA
>JBEANM010000036.1:0-7623 GCA_041165425.1 Verrucomicrobiota bacterium | reverse complement strand
GCTGGTGGAACCGCTCCGCCAGCTCTTCAAGGATGAAGTCCGCAAGGTGGGGGAGGTTTTGGGTCTGCCCAAGGAGATGGTCTGGCGGCAGCCGTTCCCCGGGCCGGGTCTGGCCGTGCGCTGCCTGGGGGCCATCGACGAGAGGAAGTTGTCGATTCTGCGGGAGGCGGATGCGATTGTGGTGGAAGAGATGAAAGCATCCGACTGGTACTACCGGATCTGGCAGAGTTTCGCCGTACTCCTCCCGTGTCGCAGCGTCGGCGTGATGGGGGATGAGCGAACCTACGACTACGCCGTGGCCGTCCGCGCGGTGGAGAGCAAGGACGGCATGACGGCGGACTGGGTCCGCCTGCCGGGCGATCTGTTGGGGAAAATTTCCAATCGGATCTGTAACGAGGTGAAGGGGGTCAACCGGGTGGTGCTCGATATCAGTTCCAAACCGCCCGCGACCATCGAGTGGGAGTAGGATGACGATCCTCGACAGCCGCCAGCCGAAGGATTTTGCCAAAGTTCTGGCGCTACTCACCCGTCGTCCCTCTCCCGATCCCCGGGTCCGCACCGCGGTGGCACGGATTCTGCGTGAGGTGGAGCGCGGCGGGGATGCCGCTCTGGTCCGGATCCATAACCGCTTTTCCCGAAAGAAGATCTCCCGGGCGGCTTTGCGAATCCGGGGGAAGTTTCGGGCCCCATCGGCAGCGGTGCAACAAGCCTTGGCGGCCGCGCAGGCGAACATCGCCGATTTTGCCAAGGCCACCCGGCCGAAGGATTGGTCCCAGAGAAACCGGCAAGGGGCCAGCGTAGGTGAAAATTTCCCGGCGCTGGGTCGGGTGGGCGTCTACGTGCCGGGCGGAACCGCGCCGCTGGTTTCGACGGCCCTGATGACGGTGGTGCTGGCCCGCGTGGCGGGGGTGAAGGAGATCGTGGCCTGCACGCCCGGGCCGGTGAATCCCGTGCTGGGCTGGGCTCTGCAGAAAGCCGGGGCCACGGAGATTTACCAGGTGGGTGGAGCGCAGGCGGTGGCGGCGATGGCGTACGGAACGGAGTCGATCCGGCCGGTGGAAAAAATCTGCGGTCCGGGGAGCGCCTGGGTGGTGGAGGCGAAGAGACAACTTTTCGGCCGGGTGGGGATCGATCTTTTGCCGGGGCCCAGCGAGATCGCCGTGGTGGCGGACGAGAGTGCCCGGGCCGATTGGGTGGCGGCCGATCTTGTGGCGCAGGCAGAGCACGGGCCCGGCAGCCAGATTTTTCTCCTGACGCCCTCCTTTTCCTTTCTCGGGAAAGTGTTGGCGGAAGTGCTGAACCAGAGCGGGCAGAAACCGCGGGCTGAATATCTGCGCGGGGTTTTGAGCCAAGGGGCCACTTTTGCCCGGACCGGGAACCTCAAGCAGGCGGTGGAGCTGGCGGAGGCGATTGCGCCGGAGCATCTCTCCCTCCAGTGCCGCGGGGCGAAGGCGTGGGCCAAGCAGATCCGCTGCGCCGGTGCGGTCTTTATCGGGAACCACTCGGCCGTGGCGCTGGGGGACTACCTCTCGGGTCCGAGTCACACCCTGCCCACGGGCGGGGCCGGGCGGGCTTTTGCGGGTCTCCGGGTGGAGGACTTTGTGAAGCGGGTGAGTATGGTGGAGTACGGGGCAGCGGCGGTGCGGAAGTCGGCCAAAACGGTCGGCCTGCTCGCTCGGTTGGAGCGGCTCGACGCCCACGCGGATTCCGTCGAGACTCGGCTGTCATGAGCAAGGGCAAACGGCAGGCCAAAAAGTTCCGCAAAACTAGCGAGACGGAGATTTCCGTCACGCTTGGATTGGATGGGAAGGGTGCGGCCAAGGTGAAGACAGGGATTCCGTTCTTTGACCACATGTTGAACCTGTTCGCCCGGCACGGGTTGTTTGATCTGGAGGTGAAGGCTAAAGGAGATCTCGACGTGGATTTGCACCACACGGTGGAGGACGTGGGGATCGTGCTGGGTCAGACGTTGACCGCGGCCTTGGGGAAAAAGGAGGGAATTCGGCGTTACGGCACGGCTCACGTGCCGATGGATGAGACCCTGGCCCGCGTGGTGATCGATCTCAGCGGCAGGCCGTACCTCGAGCTGCGAGGGTTGAATCAGCGCGGCAAGGTGGGGAACTTTCCGGCGCAGCTGGTGGAGGAGTTTCTGCGGGCGCTTTCCGTGCAGGGCGGGATGAACCTGCATGCGGAGGTGCTGTACGGCCGCGACGTGCACCACCAGATTGAGGCGATCTTCAAAGCCCTGGCCAAGGCGCTGGAGGAGGCGGTGCGCCGCGATCCCCGGGTGAAGGGCGTGCCGAGCACGAAGGGGCGGATCTGAGGAGAAGATAGCAGATAGGGGCGGTTCGTGAACGTGACCCTCCTTCGCTGCTAGCCCGCTGCGCGGAGCAGCTTGGCCCCCTAAAACCTACCCCCGCCCATCCGATCCAGTCGCTCCGCGATGGGATAACTTTCCGCTGACGCGGGGGGATTTGGAGGGCTTCGACGTGAAGGTGAACGGGGGTTCTGAAGCGGAAAGCGAAATTCGAAATGCGGAAAAAAGTCTCAGCGAACTCAGCGCCTCTGCGGTAAGAAATGTTTCCTGCGAAGGCGCGAAGAAGGATCCCGAGGCGATCAAGGCCTGCATCCGGGAGAACAAGGATGTTTCGATCACCCTGTACCGCGATCACCGGTTCGGCAGGACGAGCGTGACATTCCGGGAAGAGCGGGCCGCAGAGGCGGCAGCAGGAAAAGGTTTTATTTCTCTTTTAATGTCCTGATGAGATGGGGTTCGTTGGAGCGGAGCGGCTTCACGATGGGTTGCCAAATGAGGAAAAGGCTCCGGAGCCGGAATCTCGACCTCCAAGGTCATCTTTGGGAGAGCGAGCGGCTAGGAATTATCAACCCGAGCCGGACTTGCGGATGGGGCTGGAGAGAAAGCCGAGGCGCTCCATCTTATCCATGTTTTCCTGCAGACGCCGGATGAGATCGGCCATCTTTTTTTCGCTGCGTTCCAGCTCCGCCATCATTTCAAAATGACGCTTCAGAAGGCTGCGGAGGGTCTGGGGCCGCATCCTAAAAGGTCAAATCCTGGACCCTGCTCCCGCAAGGGCAGACTGATCTGGACACACAAATGTAACAAACGGCGAAACAAAAATGGGTTAGGATTTCATGAGTGAAGGTGCTCGCCCAAGCCTTTCAAAAAAAGTACCGTGACCCGCAAGGACCCGGTCTGCCCCGCGGTTTGATTATGGAGGTCCGGGCCATCCTGTTGGTCGGGTTTCTGATCTTGGTAGGATTCGCTGCCTGGTGGGGATCCCAACAACTGGAAAAGACTGCGTATCACGTGGATACAAAGCCGGAACAAATCCCTACGGCTGCCGGGAAAGAGTCTAAGCCGTGAAACCGATTCTTCTTCCGAGACCCTCTTCTTCTTATCCCCGGGCGGTGATGGAAAGCCTAATGCTAAAAGCTGAGTGGTGGCTGGAACGGAACCGGCAGGAAATACCCTTCATGGGTGAGGAACGCCTAAGAAAAGAAGGGGAAAACAAAGTGCTATCCTGGATGATTGAAAATTTGAAGAAGGAGCTTAGAGACTGAGGGTTGAGGTGGATCTTGTTGAAAAAAGGGGACGAATCCCCCCCTCTCAGAACCGATAGAGGAAGTAGGCCTGGATGGATTGGGTGGCGGTGCCGCTGTCGGCCTGAACGAATTGAAAAAAAGAGCCTCCGGTGAAATCCTGGGCGCCGGTGCCGGTGTACTTGTAGGTGAGGCCGGCCTGCATGTTTTCCATGAAGGGAAAATCGAGGCTGAACTGGCCCGCGTAGGCAAAGGCCAGGGCGGTGCTGATGCCGTCTGAGGTTTCCATGTTCACCCCCTGGACGGAGGTGGTTTGGACGGCCGTGACCATCCCGCCGACACTGAACCCGGCGGAAATGGTGAAGCGGGGGTCGATCGGGATGGTGAAAAGGAAGTTGGCCACGATGGGGATCTGGTAGTAGTCACCCTGTAGGTTGACCTGCTGGCCCCCTTGGACGGTTTGACTGCCGATCGTGAAATCGCCGTTGGGCTGGAGGTAATTGAGGCTGTTGACCATAAATCCAGGGGCGAATTCGAGGGCGAACCAGTCAGTGATGCGGGCACCGACGGGGATGTCCATGCGGAAGCCCGGGTCGTAGGAAAGAAATCCGTTGCTGGAGGAGACGGTGGTGCCGCTGGTGCTACCGGAGAACTGGTTGATGTCCGTATCGCGGATAAGCGAGGCCCCGAGGGCGGGTGCGACGTACCAGTCGAGCCCGCCGCCTTCCTTGCTTTCCTCTTTCATCCAGGGAGGAAGGTAGTTTTCATCCTCCGCCGGGGTCTGGGCGCAGGTCCAACCGGCCCCCAAAAGGGCTGTGCCAAGGATGGCGAGGCAGAATTTCACTTCCCCTTCCTGCCTTGGGGGAAGAAAATGGACGAGTCCGCAGGGAAAGAGATCGGGGCAAGATGCCAGTAGGTTTGGGAAAAGTGACAAAGTGAATTGTCACACAAACGTTACTGGAAAATTTTGAAAAGAGGACCACGTTGACACCATGATCAACACCCCAGCACTCTCCATCTGCTACCTGGACCCGGCCGTGGAAGACGCGCTCTACACGCCCGGGGAAAACGCCGGATCGAGCCCCAGCCATCCGATCGATGCCATGGCCGATGACTTGGCTTCGGAATGGTTGGAAAGCGAAGTTCGGCCCACGTGGCTGGATAATCTGTAAATTTCCCCACTGGCACCGGCGCCAGCGATTGATCCTCCGGCCTACGGTCGTTGAGCGTTTCGTGGCACGCGTAACGCGTCACCCGCGTCCCGCCACAAATCGGATAACCGCCCCTACCTACCTGCGGTAAAAAATGACCTCTGACCCCAGTGGTTATTTGCGCCAGAAGCTGGTAATCCAGGTCCAGAACTTGGCGAGCCAGGCCTGCCACCAAGGGAGTTCTGAGCCGGCGGCGGTCTCCACATCCAAGCCGGAGGCTTCCGCTCCGCTGAGGGAGGCAAGGTCATCGGGGGTGTTGGGTGTGCCATCCGGCCCGATCGAAAAAAGGGAGAAACTTTTTCCGTTGGGCGTGACCGTATAGGCGAACTCCCGGGCCCAGGGGTCGCGGGGCGGTTCGGAGAGGATCCCGGACGAAGAAAGCGCGGCTAGGGAGGTGGGAAGTTGCCCGTTGTTCTTTTGCTGATATTGCCGAATGGCCTTTTCAATTTCGGAGGAAGCCATGGCCACCCGTTGCCGGTTCATTTCGCGAATCTCCTGGTCGGGATAACCGGAGGCCCGGGCCTTTTGGAACCACTCCATGGCCTTCCGCTCGTCCTTCGGCACGCCGTTGCCCTGTTCATAGGCGATGGCCAGATCCGTCTGGGCGGCGGGGTCGCCCGCCCGAGCCCGCTGTTCCAGATCGGCCGAAAAGGGAACGGCAGCGAACGCCGCCGCAGTGGCGAGCCAGAGAAGGGGCAAGATCTTCATATTAATAAACAAGCGTAGATCTCTGAAAAATCAAGGGAGGGAGGGGGGATGAAGATTGGAATGATGAGGATGAGGATAAAGTAGGGGCGAGTAGCTCTGCTCCTCCACCGATGGAATGATCCAAGCTTGATAGTTCAAAGTTACCATCGGACGCGCAGCCAGCTGCACGTCCCTACCGAAGGATCAGCGTGAAAAGCCACAAGCTAGGTAGGGGCCGTTGTCCTTGGCCTCCTCAGCCTTGGAGACGGAGGCCCGAACGACCCGCGTCCATGGCCCCGGCGGAGCGGGGCCCCACAGAATTTTCAGTCTCGAACGAGGCGGCCTGCGTCGAGGCCGCCCCACCGGAAATTGATTCTTCCAAGCCTCAGTCTTCCCTCCATGCCTAAGGAGTAAACAACTAAACCCCTCAGCGACCTCTGCGGGCAAATCAGGTTTAACCGATGAGCCTACTCCGCCCGCGTTTGCGCGCTTTGTAGGCCAGGGACGCCGAGATCGCAGAGATTTTTTCCGCTTTTCGAATTCCGATTTCCGCATTTGCATTCACGTTCACCTTCACGTTTACGAACCTCCTGTAAGGCTCCATGCTCTGGTGCCGCGGACGCGGTGGAGCGCATCCCTACAGGGTCTTGGACGCTATGGGTTGAATCTTCTGTAGGGCCCCGCTCCGCCGGGGCCATCCCTCCGCGTCCTCTGCGACTCTGCGGTAAACATTCCCCCAAAACCGTCGGGCGCTAGGTTTTGGCTCGGGTTTTGAGGAGGCGCTCGATCTGTTCGAGGTAACGGGCGATGCTCTCGCGGGGTTTAATCTCCTGGGCCCGCTTGAGAAGAGGAACGGCCTCGTCGTACTTTCCAGTGGTGACGAGCACCTGCGCGTGGCGAACTTTGGCATCGGCCTCAAACTGCTCCATGCCGGCCGCACGCTCAAAAAGGAAGATAGCCTTCTCTGGCTGACTGCTTTTGGCGTAGTGCTGGCCAAGGAGCAGCAAGGCGTCCCCGTCCAACGGGTCGTCCGCGAGAATTTTCTCCAATACCTCCGCCGATTCCTTGGTCTTGCCCTCCGCGGAGGCGATTTTGGCTTCCAATTTGAGCATCTTTTTCCGCTTGTCGGCGTCCACCTTGTCACCGGCATAGGACTGTAGTTTGGCCAGGAGAATGGCGGCCTCGGTGGGGGCACCGCGGCCATTGAGGACTTCGGCGGCGCGGAGAGGTCGGTCGATCTTCTGGTCAGGTTTGAGGTCGAGAGCGCGGAGGTAAGTTTCCACCGCCAACGGATAGTTCGATTCCTGCAGGTAAATATCCGCGAGGGACATGAGCGTCTCCGGGGTGGCCTTGCCGAGCCGGTCAACCATCTCATAGCAGGTGGCGGCCGCCACGGGCTCCTTTAGGCCGAGATGGGCGCTGGCGAGGAGGAGCCAAAACTCCGGCTTGTCCGGTTGCCGTTCGATCAGGTCGTTCATCAGGGAGACGGCCTCGGCGAATTTGTTCTGGCGAAAAATGCAGCGGGCGAGGCCCAGCTTCCATTCCGGGGTGTTGGGCTGCAGCAGGAGGGCGTTGCGGAAGGCGGCCTCGGCGGCGACAAAGTTTTCCTTCGACACGTAGGCAGTGCCGAGCAGGCCGAAGGTGTTGCCGTCCCCGCCGCCTAGCTCGATCGCGCGGGTCAGCGTCTTGATGGCCGCGTCGGTGCGGCCTTGCTGCAGCTGGATCAGGCCGAGGTTTTTGTAGGCCCGCAGATAAGTAGGGAACTTGCGGGTGGCGCTCTCCAGATATTTGGCGGCCTCGTTGGGGCGGTTGAGTTGATAGGCGATCGAGCCAAGGGTGAAGTCAAAGACGGCGCTGGAGTCCTCCGTGGTTTTGGCGCGCAGTTCAAAATAAGCTTTCACCACATCGGTGGCGGCAAGGTCGGCGATCTTGGTGAACGCCTCCTTTTCCGTGGCGGGCAGCTTCGGTTCGAGGTCGCTGTGGATGTTAAAATTTTCCAGGGCGCGTTTGCGAAAGTCCTGGTCGGCAAAGATCTCCATGACGGCCGCGCGGGTGGCCCCCGGGGAACCCGGCGCGGGTTGGGGATCCGCGGCGGAAGGATCGGCGGCGAGGAGCACTCCGGGCCAGAGGAGCAGGGCGGAAAGGGAAAATCGGAAAGCAAAAA
>JBEANM010000035.1:0-7690 GCA_041165425.1 Verrucomicrobiota bacterium | reverse complement strand
CTGATTGAGCATTTCCGCGGAGCTTTCCCGGTCTGGCTCGCCCCGGAGCAGGCCCGGTTTCTGCCGGTGAACGAGCAGATGATTGCCTATGCGGAAAAGTTGGCGGCGGAGTTTAAGGCGTCCGGGTTGAGGGTTTCAGTAGATGCCAAGGGCGACAAGCTGGGCGCCCAGATTCGGCGCGGGCAGTTGGAGAAGGTTCCGTTCCTCCTGGTGTGCGGAAACCGAGAGGCTGAGGCGGGACAGGTGGCGGTGCGCAGTCGGGAGAAGGGGGATGAGGGGGCGCAGGCGGTGGAGGCAGTCAAAGCAAGGATTGTGGAGATGGCGAAGACGAGAAAGTAGGCGTAGCGGAAAGTGGAAAGTGGTAGGCGGGAAGGGTTTGTGCCATTTGAAATTGATCGATGTAATGTCTTAGTTTCTCTTCAGAAAAATCTTAAATCGTTGACCCTTAGCGCATTAAAATTTTTGAAAAACACAAAACAATGAGTAAAGTAAACAAACAAAGGTGACACATATTTTTACTCTCAACGTCCAAATCTTTTTCAGAGTGCTAGTTGTCATGGCACTCATACAAATCTCCGTTCGAAACGGGGAGGCCGTGACCATTTCGGTGAACAGCGCCAGTTATGACGTCACTTTTATTTCGGGAACTTACGACGCCAATGCAGCGCTCTTTAATGCCACCGCCATGCCTTGGTTTGGGGATAGCGCCTTGGCAGAAAGCTTTGCATCGGCCACTGCAAGCGCCCTCAATCAATCTGGTTGGCATCCTTTCAGCGATTCGCCTTTGTTCGCTTTTGACGACTCTTATGTTTCCGATCCGGGTGAGCCCTGGGCAACCCGCTGGATTTTTTCCCAGCAATTCGTGCCCGATGATGGCTTTAACGGCGCCTATGTTCGCTGGAATGAAAACACCCAAGACCAGCCGCAGAATTACGTCGTGCTAACCTCGGCAGTCCCAGAACCGTCAGCCTTCTCGCTTGTTCTTGCGGCTGGCGGGCTGGTCGCCGCGCTTCGTCGCCGGACAACGACCCGAGTTTCCTAAAACAGCATCCTCGCCCTTAAAAAAGCGGCGAGTTTGCGATCGCCAAGCGTGGCGCAGCCCAGTTCCTGGCATGACAAACAAAGGGGTGGCATATGAAGGGAGGGAGCCTATTATTAGAATCACTTAAGTGAGCGCCCGCGAATTTGCCGCGAATCCGCCGGGAACCTGGGGTCCCATCCCCCTGGAGCAGTGGAACGACCCTGCGTGGCAACTCCGGAACCGGATTCAGACCCTGGAGCAGCTCGAGGCCCGCCTTTCCTTAACCTCGGAAGAGCGAGCTGGAACGATACTTGCTGGAAAAAAATTAGCCCTTGGGATCACACCCCATTTCTTCAATCTGATCGATCGGGAAGACCCGGAGTGCCCAATCCGGCGGCAGGTGGTCCCACGGATCGAAGAGTCCGTCACCAATCCCGATGAACTCACCGATCCCTGTGGGGAGGATTCCCACATGCCGGTTCCGGGACTGGTGCACCGTTATCCGGATCGGGTCCTGCTCTTGGTCACCGACCGCTGTGCCTCGTACTGTCGCTACTGCACCCGTAGCCGGGTGGTGAGTGGGGCAGGGGAGCAGGAGCTTTCCGTGGATCTGGAGGGGGCCTACTCCTACCTGGAGAAACACCCCGATGTCCGGGATGTACTTCTGTCCGGCGGGGATCCTCTGCTCTTATCCGATGCCAAACTGGATTCGATCCTGACTCGCCTTAGAAAAATTCCCTCCATTGAGTTTGTCCGGATCGGCTCGCGCATCCCCATCTTTCTGCCTCAGCGAATCACGCCCGCGTTGGTGAACCTGCTAAAAAAGCACCACCCGCTTTTTATCAGCGTTCACACCAACCATCCCAAGGAGCTGACTGCCGAGGTCAAGGCTGGGTTGGAACGTTTGGCGGATGCCGGGATTCCGTTGGGCAATCAGAGCGTCCTGCTGCGCGGCGTGAACGACCGGCCGGAAATCCTGAAGGAACTTTTTCATAAGCTTCTGCAGTGCCGGGTGCGGCCTTACTACCTTTACCAGTGTGACCTGATCACGGGGTCGGCTCATTTGCGCACCACCATTCGTGAAGGCCAGGAGATCATGGAACAGCTGCGGGGGCATACCACCGGATATGCCGTGCCTACCTATGTGGTGGACGGCCCGGGCGGAGGCGGAAAAATTCCCATTGGTCCCAGCTATATTGTGGGGATGGCCGACGATCGCGTGATTCTCAAAAACTACCGGGGTGACGTGTACGAGTACCCGGAAATCGGCCAACCCAGCCCGGCCGACCTCCGGCGTTGACGGAAAAGAGTCTCGGGACGATCCGGCTTCGGCCGGGCAGTCATTCTCCAGCTTCCCAGGGTCACCCATGGATTCTGGCGGCTGAGGTTATCAAGGGACCAGGGAAAGAGCGGGATGGTCAAGCGGTGGTGGCCAGGGGGCCTACCGGGGAGCTTTTGGGGACAGGTTTTTATCGGGAAGGGGCGAGGATCATCTGGCGGCGGTTTCGGCGGGACATCGGTGACTTTGATGGCAACTGGGTGCGATCGGCTTTGACCCAAGCGTTGGCTCGGCGCCGAGAAAATTCGGCCCGGAGGCTCCTTTGGTCGGAGGCTGATGCCTTTCCGGGGCTGGTGTTGGACCAATACGGAAAACATCTGGTGGCTCAGGTCACGACCTTGGGAATGGAAAAGCATTGGAAGATTGTCGAGGAAGCGGTTTTCAAAACCCTCAAACCGGAGGGAATCTGGCTACGGAGGGATGCTCCTGGCCGGAAGCTGGAGGGATTGGATTCTCACGAGCCGCTGGCGGTAGGCACGGTTCCAACCGAACCGACACGGGTGGAAATTGGCGGACTGGAGGTGCCGGTGGACCTGCGGGGCGGACAAAAAACCGGAACCTACCTCGATCAGCAGGAGAATTACGGGAAGGTGTCGGCCCTCGTGCGGGGGCGGCGGGTTCTGGATGTCTTTTGTCATACCGGTGGCTTTGCCTTGCGGGCGGCCAAGGCCGGCGCGGCCCCGGTGACGGCTTTGGACCAGTCGGAAGCCAGTCTTCGATTGGGGCGTCAGGCGGCAGGTTGGCACGGTCTCTCGGTCAAGTGGGTCGAAGACGACGCTTTCCGATTCCTGAGAGGAGTCCGGAAAGGGGAGTACGACGTGATCATTCTGGATCCACCGGGACTGGTAAAAGGTGGGCCGGGGTTGGAGGCGGGAATGCGAGCCTTAGGGGAACTCCACCGGCAGGCTTTCCGGGTTCTTCCTGCCGGGGGAATTCTGGCAACTTTTTCCTGCTCGCACCGCGTGGGAAGAAGTGAATTGTTGGAGGTGGTGAGAACATCGGCGCATGAAGCTGGGAAGGGCGTGATCCGGCGGAAGATACTCGGCCAAGCCGCAGACCATCCCGTCGACCTCCTTTTCCCCGAGAGCGAATATCTGACCGGATTTCTTGTGGAGGTGACATGAGAAGGGCCTTGTTCCCTTTTCTGGCCCTCATGGCGTTGGGTCAGTCCGCGGAATTACCCCAACCGAAGAACTGCGACGGCAAGCCAACGGTTCTGAATCCTCAAGGCAAAATTACCGTGGTGATCGCAGGGAGTCAGTCGCTCGCGGACACGACCCGGGAGTTTGGGCGGGCCATGTATCCCTGGCAGGGGTTGGAAGAGTTTCGGTTAATCGTGGTGGTGGATCTTCGCAAATCCCTCGGAACCCTCTTTAAGAGCTGGACGGTGGGGAAAATGAAAGCGGATCTGGATGAAGAGGCCTTAACCCTGAAGCCGTGGTTTATGGCGCGCGGAAATACCAATCCTCCGCGGTCTTATCTTTGTGCGATTCCGGATTTTGACGGGAAGACCACCGAAGCCCTGGGCTGGGGGAGTGACGATCAGCTCATGAAGGTGAAGATCTTTGGCAAGGATGGGCAAAAAGTCTGGGCGAGTAAAAATGCGCAAAGCCCCGGCCCAATGACCAGCAAGCTCAAGGAACTCCTCGGCCCGCCCGCGCGGACTCCCCATGACGCCGAACCCAAGAAGAGTAAAATCCTGCAGAGGCGAGGATGAGAACGACCGAAGGCATTTTTTGCGTGGGGGTGGATCATCACGCCACCCCCTTGGCCTCCCGCGAGTCCTTAGCGGCCTTGGTGGGGGAGCGTTTGACGCCACATCTCATCGAGCACGAAGGGGCCGAGGAGGTTGTGTTGCTCAGCACCTGCAATCGGGTGGAGATTTACGGACGTTCGAGCAGCCGGGGACCGGAGATCGCGGAAGCGTTGGGCCGGGCCATGCCTTTCGACCTGGCCAAAGCCTGGAAAGAGACTCGGGGATTATACCTGCATGAAGGATTGGCTTGCTGGCGACATCTTTCGGAAGTGGCCACGGGCCTGCGCTCCATGGTGATGGGGGAGGCGGAGATTCTCGGCCAAGTACGCTTGGCCTATCAGACTTCCCGCGAAGTAGGCGGCACCGGCAAGGCGATGCACGGCCTTTTCCAGTCTGCGCTGCGGGCCGCGCGGGCGGCTCGACAGGCTGCGGGATTTGGCAAGGGCGACCCCTCAGTGGGGAAATGTGCCGCCGAGGCCCTGGCGGAGCAGTTGGGAGAAAAGGGGGTGGGACCTTTATTGCTATTAGGGGCCGGGCACACGGCCCGGAGTTTTGGTATGGCGGCCCTGGAAAAGGGATTTCGCAAAATATGGATTTCCTCGAGGACTGAGCTCCGCGCGGAGACCTTGGCGAAGGATCTCGGGGGAGAGGCGGTTTTATGGAGCCGCTGGGGGGATGCGGTGAAAGCCTCGGGAGTGCTGGTCTCAGCTTTGAGCGGGGGAGAGTTGCCCTGGAAAGGTCATTGGCAGAATGGCGGCCCTGCCGCCTTGGTGGATCTTGGCGTACCTCGAACCTTGACCCAAGTGCGCATCTCTTATCCTGAGGCCATCTGGCTGGATTTGGAAGAGTTGTCCAAACGAAGCGAAATGGTCCCAGAGTCCATCGGTGCCATTCATCGGGCGGAGGAGGTCTTGCGCAGCCATGAGCGCATGTGGCTAACCGGCGGAACCCAGGTGACGGAGATCCTTCGTGGATCCGGCGGATGAAGATTCGTCTCGGAACAAGAGGAAGCCGGTTGGCACTTTGGCAGGCTCATCAGGTTGCGGATCGGATACGCCATATCAGTCCCGGAACCGGGGTTCAGCTCGTCATTGTAAAAACCTCAGGGGATGAACGATCGGAGTTCGGGGATGAGGCCCCGGAGCAGCTGGGGGAGTTCAGTACGGAACTCGAGCGGAAGCTGCTCAAGCAGGAGATCGAAGCCGCGGTGCATAGCGCCAAAGACCTGCCGACCCATCTGCCCGAGGGCCTGACCGTCGGCGCGTATCCCGAGCGGGCCGACCCGCGAGACGCCTTGGTTCGAAGAAAGGAGTCTCCTTCAGATCCTCCCTCCGGTGCCCTGGTGGGGACAGGAAGCCCCCGACGGGATCTCCTGTGGCGGGAAAAGTGGAGGCAGACGAAAACCAGAGGGATTCGGGGCAATGTCGACCGGCGATTGGAAAAACTGAAGGAAGATGCATCACTTTGGGGAATTGTTTTGGCATGTGCGGGGATTGATCGTCTGGGCGGTGTATCCGATGGATTAGAAATGGAGCGATTGGATTCCGGTTGGATGGTGCCTGCTCCGGGGCAGGGGGCCTTGGCGGTGGAATGCCGCAAGGAAGATTCCAAGGTGCGGAAAATTCTTAAGAAGATTGATGATCCCAGGGTGCGAGCTTGCGTGGAGGCGGAGAAGGGGTTCTTACAGAAATGGGGCGGGGGTTGTTCCGAATCCCTAGGTGCGCTGGGAACCCTGCAGGCCAACGGCACCCTTCATCTTCAAGCCGCGGTGCAGGATCAGTACGGGGGTGTGCAGCGAGCGCAGATGGAGGGATCTGCAGGGGAAGCGGAGCTGCTGGGAATCCGCTTGGCGGAGGCGATGAGGCGTGGCTAAGGCAGGCAAGGTTTGGCTGGTGGGAGCAGGTCCGGGCAATCCTGGGTTAATCACCACGAGAGGGCGGGAGGTTCTGGGACAGGCCGATGTCGTTTTTTTTGACCGGTTGGTGAATCCCGGAATTTTGATTTGGGCTAAACCAAAGGCCGATTTGGTCGATGTCGGTAAGATGCCGGGCGGAAGAAGGACGGAACAAGGCCTGATCGGCAAACAGCTGATTCAGGCAGCCCGAAAGGGCAGGCAAGTCGTTCGACTGAAAGGAGGGGACCCGTTTGTTTTTGGTCGGGGCGGGGAAGAGGCGGAGGCGCTGGCCAAGGCGGGAATACTTTTCGGGGTGATTCCCGGAGTCACCGCCGGTGTGGCCGCCCCAGCCGCGGAGGGAATTCCAGTAACCCATCGAGGGCTGAGCACGGAGCTGATATTTAAGATTGGTGCACGAGCCGAAGGATCCGTCAGCGGAAGGACCCTAGTGGGCTATATGTCGGTGGAGGGATTGGGGGATTTTTTAGAACGAGCGGTCGAGTCTGGTTTTTCACCCGAAACCCCGGCGGCGGTGATCTCGCGTGGAACCTGTCGAGCTCAGAGGTCGGTCATTTCCAATGTCCGCAACCTTGCGCAGGAGGCTCGTAAGGCAAGAATTCGGGCACCGGCTGTCGTGGTGGTCGGAGGTGTGGTGGGGCTAAAAAAGCGACTTGGAAGACAGTCGCTGGGACGGTTGGCGGGGCAAAGAGTGATCCTGACAGTCAGCGAATCCTTGGGGAAGGGATGGCGGCATCTGTTTGAGGAGCATGGGGCGGAAGTTTGGGAGCTCTCCATGACCAAGATCACCCATCTCACCCCCAAAGGTTTATGGAAAAAGGAAGTCGGGAGAGCTACGTGGATTGTTCTGACGAGTGGGGCCGGTGTTCGGGCCCTACCTGGAATTGTGGGCGACGCAAGGAAGCTGGCGGGAAAGAAGATTGCCGTGGTGGGTCGGTCGACCGCGGAGATTTTGAAATCAATCGGACTCAGGGCTGATTTTATTGGACCAGGCCCAGGATCCGAGGCCTTGGTCAGGGCCTGGCCCGGCAAGAAGGCAGAACCGGTCCTTCACATCACCGGTAATGAGGAAGGCGTTGGCTTTGCGGGTCTCCTGCAAAAAAAGGGGTATCGGGTGAAACGTCTGGTGGTTTACCGGAACGAAGGCCCGCGACAGCTGGCTAGACCGGTGCGGGAAGCTTTAAGGCGAGAGGGGGCCGATTGGGTGATTTTTGCCAGCGGGACGGCGGCTGAGCGCTTCCGCCGTTTGGTTTCCAGTTGGCCAGTGGAACCTAAGGTTGCCGCCATTGGACCGGCAACAGCCCGGAAGGCAAAAGAAGCGGGCTGGAAGGTCAAAGTTATAGGCAAGCAGGTCTCGGCCGCTGCAATCGTGCAATCCATCTTAGGTAAGGCCAGATGAGCGCGGAGGAGAAAATGGACGCAGGGCACACGGCTTTGGCCATGGGGGAGATGACCGAAGCCGCGGAACATTACCGGGAAGCCGCGCGTCTAGACCCGAATCTGGCGGATGCCTGGCAGTCCTTGGGTATGGCTTTGGTGAAGTTGGAAAAGCTGGATGAGGCTATTCCTGCCTTACAAAAACTGATTCAACTTAAACCCAAAGATCAGTTGGCTTATAGCAGCCTTTCGCTGGCCCTAGGACGCGCTGGCAGGATCAAAGAG
>JBEANM010000034.1:0-8047 GCA_041165425.1 Verrucomicrobiota bacterium | reverse complement strand
GCTGCCGAGACCCCGCGCGGGCGGCACATTGCCGCGCACGACCAGCTTGTAAGGCTTGAGCGGGAGGTTTCGAGATTTGTGATAAGCCTCTAAAATCTCTTGGGCAAAGGGATCTGGCCGCTCTGGGGCGCCAGGTTCAATGGCAATGTAGTTGTAGAGCTCGAGAGCGAGGGCTAGGGCGTCAAAGCCGGGGCCAAGATTGGCGGTGGTGGCGGGAACCCGGATCCAGAAGGGGAGGCGGAGGTGGGGGGATCTCATCTGAGGCGGAAGAATTTTTCCGCGGCTTCGGTAGTGGCGCGAGCAGTTTCTTCCAAGGGTAAGCCGCGGATGGAGGAGATCTTTTCGGCTACCCGACGGGTGTGGGCAGGTTCGCACCGCTTCCCGCGGTCGGGATCCGGAGCGAGGTAGGGGCAGTCCGTTTCGACAAAGAAAGAGCCTAAAGGGACCCGTTTGGCAACCTCCTGGACCTCCTTGGCGTTCTTGAACGTGACAATCCCGGTAAAGGAAAGGGCGTGGCCAAGCTCGAGGAGGTGGCAGGCCTGCTCGGTGGTGCCGGAAAAGCAGTGAAAAACGGCGCGTAGGCGGCCGCTATAGGGCTTGAGGGCGTCGAGCGTATCTTTCCAGCTGTCACGTTGGTGTATGACGACGTTGAGGCCAAGCTTGGTAGCGAGGTCGAGCTGCTCCTGGAAAAAGATGGCCTGCCGATTTTTGACGTCGGCATCGGCCAGCGCGGCGGCTTCGCTGCCGGGAGCGGTCGTTCCAATGGTGGCGGAGATATTGGTGAAGGTGGACTGCAGCCGGCCAGGAAGGGAGTGATAGTCAAAACCACATTCCCCAATGGCGGCGATCTTCGGTTGGTTTGCCATCTGCTCGAGCTGGGTGACGGCGTCATCGGGCGCCTCCATGACCTCATTGGGATGAATGCCGATGGTGGCGTAGACCTCAGGGTGCTGCTGTGCCAAGGCGACGGCCGCCCGACTGGTTGCAAGGTTGGTGCCGATGGCAATCATGCGGGTCACCCCCGCCTCCACCGCGCGTCGAATCACCGCGTCACGATCGGCATCAAAGTCCGGAAAGTCGAGGTGAGTGTGGGTGTCGATCAACATTGCCTAATCAAATTTACCGCAAATGGAGCCAGAAGGAAAAGGCGATAGGCTAATGGCTGCAGGGGACTGAAAGATAAGGGGTAGGCGGGAGGGCGTCCGATGAAGAGACCGAAGGGGGTTAGGATCGGACACAATGCGTGCATTTTCCCGAGGACTCGAATTCGGTGAGGCTCTGGAGGGTGGTCTGGGCGATGCTGCGAAGGGCGTGATCCGTGAGAAAAGCCTGATGGCCGGTGACAAGGACGTTGGGAAAGGTGAGGAGCCGGGCAAAAATGTCATCCTTCAGAATCTCCGAAGAGCGATCCTCAAAGAAGAGGCCAGCCTCCTCCTCGTAGACATCGATGGCGAGGTGGCCAATATGCCCTTTCTTTAAGCCACGGATGATGGCGGGGGTATCAAAAATAGCGCCTCGACTGGTGTTGATCAGAAAAACCCCTTTTTTCATGAGCCCAAGGGTCTGCTCATTGACGAGATGCCGGGTCGAAGGCAGCAGCGGGACGTGGAAGGTAATAATATCAGATTCCCGAAACAGATCCTCCTGAGGGACATAGCGACAGAGCTTAGCGGTATCGGCGTCGGGGGAGGGGTCGTGGGCGAGGATCTTACAGCCAAAACCGGAGAGGTTTTTGACCACCTCGCGACCGATAGCGCCGGTGCCGAAAACGCCGACGGTTTTTTCACGCAATTCGAAACCCTCGAGGCCTTCGAGCTCAAAGTTTCCCTCCCGGATGCGGTGGCTCGCCCGGTGGATCTTTCGGGCCATGGCGAGGAGGACGGCAAGCGTGAACTCAGAAACAGCATGAGGGGAGTATGAGGGGACGGAGGCGATGGTGATGCCCAGGTCTTTGGCCGCGGTGAGATCGATGTGGTTCGTTCCGGTGCTAAGGGTGGCGACGAGTTTGGTTCCGCCTTGGGCGAGAATCTGGAGGCAGGGACGATCCACTTTATCATTCACGAAGACCAAAGCGGCGTCGTAGCCGAAACACAGAGGAGCCGTGGCAGCGTTCAGATTGGTTTCGAGAAACTTTAGCTGGTGACGACCGGAGACGTTTTCCGCTTTCAATGCGCTTTCGGAGTAGCTTCGCGAACTAAAGACCAACGCCTTCATGACCTAAAGATACAGCGGTTCGGGTTGGCGTTCTAGATGAACGGCTGGGACAGGTGGAAGGGGGGAAGTGAAAAGGGATGCAGCGTTTACGCTTACGATTTCGGGTTGAAAGGCGTGCATTGACCAACGGGGTGGCATGGGAAAGGATGAAGGTATGGGTCATAAAGGATGGAGCTCAAAGGTGGCGGGTCCAGCGATCGGGCCCTACCGTCAAGCGACGGAGGCGGGCGGATTTGTGTTCCTCTCCGGACAGCTCGCTTTGGATGAGCAGGGGAACCTGATGAGCGGTTCCGTGGCCGAACAGACCCGGAAGGCCCTGGAGCGGGCACAAGGCCTATTGCAAGAAGGCGGGTTGACCTTGGGAGACGTAGTGAAGGCGACGGTTTTTCTGACGGATCTGAAAACCTTCCCAGAAATGAACGCGGTTTATGCCGAGTATTTTCCTAAAGACCCGCCCTCCCGCTCAACCATCCAGGTGGCCGCCCTGCCCAAGGGTGGGGCCGTGGAGATCGAGTTATTGGCCCGACGGGCGGGATCATGACCCAAGAGCAGGTGCTGGAAGTGTTCCGCCGGTGCGGGGCGCTGCTGCACGGCCACTTTGTGTTGCGGTCGGGCAAGCACAGCCGGACTTTTTTTCAGTGTGCCCTGGTGTTGCAGGATCCGGTCGCCACGGCGGAATTGTGCGGGGCGCTGGTGGCCAAGTTAAAGGCGGAGAGGTGGACGTTTCATTCCGTGATTTCGCCCGCCATGGGCGGGATCCTGGTGGGGCATGAGGTGGGCCGGCACTTGGGGCGAAGGCATATCTTTGCGGAAAAGGATGAGGGTCGGTTGAAAATTCGGCGGTTCGAGGTGAAGCCCGGGGAGAGGTTTCTGGTGGCGGAGGATGTGGTCACCACGGGTAGCGCGGTGAAGGAGGTGATTGCTTTGGTCAAGGCAGCGGGTGGGGAAGTGGCTGGGGTCGCTTGCCTGGTGGACCGCAGTGAAAAAGCCCCGGACTTAGGGGTACCTCTTTCTGCTCTCATGAAATTGCCCGTCGAGACTTTCGACCCCGATCACCTGCCCGAGGATTTAAAAAAATCCCCAGCCGTGAAGCCAGGCAGTCGCTAAGCGGGTTTCTGGCTTGGATTTGCGGCGTTTTTGCGTTCCAATCCTTTCATTGTGAAGAGCGTCCGAAAGGTTCGTTTTGCATGGGATCTGGCAAAGGCGCCGACCCAATCGCCTCTCCTGCCGCCCAAGCACGAGATCAAGGAGCTGAAGGAGTACGATGTGGAAGCGATCTGGGAGGGGCTTCAGAAAACGTTTCTCAACGAGAAGGGCTGGATCATCGGCCTGGACGGTCATCTGGAGGATTTGCGCAGACGTCTTTTCCCTGAAGGCAAGCCGGTTGCCGGGATGGAGCTTTTGGTCCTGATGCATGGTCCTCGGGTGGTGGGGGTGAGCGCGGTTTACCCGTTGCCAGGTGAAGGGCCGCACTTGCTTTCCGGGATCACGATTGACTACGAGTACCAGCGGCGCGGGCTGGGAACCGCCCTCCTGCAGGCCACCCTGCGGCATCTGGCGGAAAAGGGTTTGGAGACCGTTTCTGTCGTGACACGGGAGACGGTGCCGGCGGCGAAGTTCCTTTATCCCAAGTTCGGCGGCCAAGCGGGCGAAGTTACCCTTACCGCCTAATTTCTCGATGACCCCATCCTACGACCTGGCCGTAGTCGGTGCAGGGAGTGCGGGATATGCGGCGGCGCGCACGGCCGCCTTGCTAGGACTCAAGGTGGCGGTGATTGAAGGCGGAAAACGAGTGGGGGGCCTCTGTATTCTGCGCGGTTGTATGCCGACCAAGACGATGCTGGAAAGCGCGCATCGGAACCATGAGATCGGCCGGGCGGGGGAGTTCGGGATCCGGGTGGGTAAACCCAAGCCCGATTGGAAAGCGATTCTCAAGCGTAAGGATCGCCTGATTCAGGAGTTCGCGGGCTACCGGCAAGAACAGCTGGAAAAGGGAAAGTTCACATTTTACAGGGCGAAGGGGCGTTTTACGGGGCCACATCGGTTGGCGCTGGAGGCAGTGGGGAAGGAAAAAGTGCCGGCAGAGATCGAGGCCAAGTCGTTCCTGGTGGCAACGGGGTCAAAGACGGCCAAGCGTGAGATTCCGGGGCTGGAGGAGGTGGGATATTGGACGAGCGACGACTGCCTACAGGCGGCCAAGCCGATCCAAAGTCTCATCGTGCTTGGGGGGCGGGCGGTGGCGCTGGAGTTTGCGCAGTATTACGCCCACTTGGGCGTGCAGGTAATGGTGATCCAGAGGAGCGAGCGGCTGTTACCAGAGTCGGACCCCGAGGTGGGTCAGGTCCTGGAGAAGGTGTTTCAGGAGAAGGGAGCCCAGGTGTTTTGTGGGACGCAGATTCAACGGGTGGTGAAAAAGGGAAAGAGAAAGCGGATTGAGTTTCTGCAGAACGGAAAGAAGCGGAGCGTGGAGGCGGAGCAGATTTTGCAAGCGCTGGGTCGGGAGCCCGATCTGGAAGGGCTGAATTTATGGACGGCCGGGGTGAAAACGGAAAGGGGCAAGCTGGGTATCCAGCCAACCCAGCAGACGAATGTGTCGCATATTTTTGCGGCTGGGGACGTCTGTGGGCCCTATGAGGTAGTGCATCTGGCGATCCAACAAGGTGAGGTGGCGGCTAGGAACGCGGCGGCGCTTGTGGCGGGAAGAGATCTGAAAGAGCGGATGGATTACCGACTCAAACTGGAGGTGATCTTCACCTCCCCTGAGGCGGCAGGGGTGGGTTATTCAGAGAAGGAGTGCCGGGAGAAGGGGTGGGAAATCGTTGTGGCGCGCTATCCGTTTGCGGACCACGGAAAGTCGATCGTGATGGGGGCCACCGATGGGTTTGTGAAGCTGATCGCGCTCAAGCAGAGGGGGGAGATTGTGGGGGCGCAGGTGGTGGGGCCGCATGCGTCCGATCTAATCCATGAGCCGTTGGCGATCATGCGGTACCGGGGAACGGCGGAGGAGATGATGAATTTGCCGCACTATCATCCGACGTTGTCGGAGATTTGGACGTACCCGGCGGAATTGATTGTTGAAGCGTTAAGCGGAAAAGGGTGAGATTTTCGTTTGGGTTAAGGTTTACGTGTGCGAGAAGAGCGGAAAGCGGAAAGAAGTTGGCTTGAGCAGAATTTCCGAACCGTTTTTAGGCTAAGCCCCGCCTAGCTTGCTAATTCGGAGACGGAAGGGCAGGAGCAGATAAGGTTGCGGTCGCCGTGGACGGCGTCGATGCGGGAGACGGGGGGCCAGTATTTGGAAGTGCGGGTCCAAGGGGCAGGAAAAGCGGCCTGTTCGCGGGAGTAGGGGCGATCCCAGGAGTCGGACAGCACATCCGTCGCCGGGTGGGGGGCGAATTTGAGGGGATTCTTGGTGCGGTCGGATTTGCCGGACTCGATCTCGGCGATCTCTTGGCGGATGGCGATCAGAGCATCGGCGAAGCGGTCGAGTTCCTCGCGGGATTCGGATTCGGTGGGCTCGATCATGATCGTGCCGCCGACTGGCCAGGAGACGGTGGGGGCGTGGAAGCCGTAATCCATTAACCGCTTGGCCACGTCGTCCACCTCGATCCCGGCGGAGGCCTTGAAGGGGCGGAGATCGAGGATGAACTCGTGCGCCACCCAACCGCCGGCCCCACGGAAGAGCACGGGGTAGTGGGGGGCGAGCTTCTTGGCGAGATAGTTGGCGTTGAGGAGGGCGACCTCGGTGCAGCGGGCGAGACCGCGGGCGCCGACCATGGCGAGATACATCCACGGGATGACCAGAATGCTGGCACTGCCGTGCGGGGCGGAGGCGACGGGGCCGACCTTGCCGACGGGAACCTTTTCGAGGGGATGGGAGGGAAGGAAGGGGGCCAGGTGCTTGGCCACGGCGACAGGGCCGACGCCGGGTCCGCCGCCGCCGTGGGGAATGCAAAAGGTTTTGTGGAGGTTGAGGTGGCAGGCATCGGCGCCGAAATCACCGGGCCGGCAAATACCGACAAGGGCGTTGAGGTTAGCACCATCGAGATAGACCTGGCCGCCGGCGTCATGGATCTTCTTGCAGAAGTCGCGAATGCCAGCCTCAAAGACTCCGTGCGTGGAGGGATAGGTGACCATGGCGGCGGCAATGCGGGGGCCATGTTCCTTGATCTTGGAATCGAGGTCGGCGAGATCGACGTTACCGGCGGAATCGCAGGAGACGGCAACTACGCGGAGGCCGGCGAGAACGGCACTGGCGGGGTTGGTGCCGTGGGCGGAGACGGGGATCAGACAGACATCGCGTTGGGATTCGCCGCGGGCGTGCTGCCAGGCGCGGATGGCGAGGAGACCGGTGTATTCGCCTTGGGAGCCGGCGTTGGGCTGCAGGGAGACGTGGGGCAGGCCGGTGATTTTGCCAAGCCAGTCTTGGAGATCGGTAATCATGCGCGCATATCCGGGGTTTTGATCAGCTGGGGCAAAAGGATGGGGATCTGTGACGGTGGACCAACCGAGCGGGGTGAGCTCCGAGGACGCGTTTAGCTTCATCGTGCAGGAGCCAAGCGGGACCATGGAGTGGGCGAGGGTGAGATCTTTGGCCGCGAGGCGCCGAATATAGCGGAGGAGCTCATTCTCGTTGCGATAGGAGGAAAATATGGGGTGTTTCAAGGCGGGGCTGGTGCGAATGAGCGGGCCGGAAAGCGAGGGTGAAACCGAGGAGTGGCCGGAAGAGTTTCCGCCGAAGAATTTCAGGAGAGCGTCGACTTCAAGATCGTCGGTCTTTTCATCGAGGGTGAGGCCGATGTCGCCGTTGTCGAAGTGCCGGAAGTTGTAGCCGGCGGCGAGGGCGCGGGAGGCGGCGCCCCTGAGGTCCTTGGCGGGACCCGAGACGCGAAGGGTGTCGAAATAAGAGGAGTGCGCGATACGAAAACCGGCGGAGGCGAGGCCTTCGGCAAGGCGACGGGTGTGGCCGAGGATCCGGAGGGCGATCTTCCTCAGGCCTTCGGGGCCGTGAAAAAGGGCGTACATGCTGGCGAGGACGGCCAGAAGGACTTGAGCAGTGCAGATGTTACTGGTGGCCCGGTCACGACGGATGTGCTGTTCGCGGGTCTGCAAGGAGAGGCGGTAGGCGTTGCGGCCGGCAGCATCCTTGGAGACGCCGATCAGGCGTCCGGGGAGGAGGCGCTGGTACTGGAGTCTGGTGGCGAAGTAGGCGGCGTGGGGGCCGCCAAAGCCGACCGGGACGCCAAAGCGCTGGGTGTTGCCGACGGCGATGTCGGCGCCGAGTTCGCCGGGAGGGGTAAAAAGGAGAAGAGAAAGGGGGTCAGCCACCACAATGGAGATGGCGCCGGCTTCGCGGAGCTGGCCAAGGGCGGGGCGGAGGTCGTGGACGCGACCGTCGGATTCGGGGTTGGCAACGATCCCCGCGAAGATTTTGCCGGCGAGGTTTTTCGGAAAGTCAGATGAATTGTGAATTTTCCAGCCAAGAGCCGAGGCGCGGGTGTGAACCACGGCGGCGGTGGAGGGGTGGAGACCTGGGGAGAGCCAGAGGGTGTTACGCTCCGGTTGGTTGACGGAAGCGTGGGCCAGGGAGGCGGCCTCGGCGGCGGCGGTGCCTTCGTCGAGGAGGGAGGCATTGGCGATTTCAAGACCGGTCAGTTCCAAGATCATGGTTTGGAAGTTCAGGAGGGCCTCCAAACGGCCTTGGGAGATCTCCGCCTGGTAAGGAGTGTAGGCGCTATACCAACCCGGATCCTCGACGATATTGCGCCGAAGCATGGGGGGCGTGATGGTGCCGTGGTAACCGAGGCCAATCAGGGAGCGGTGGGGCTTGTTTTGG
>JBEANM010000033.1:0-14727 GCA_041165425.1 Verrucomicrobiota bacterium | reverse complement strand
CGAGGCGAAGATCAGGGGGGCCCGGTTGTATTTCCTCTTTGTCCGGGAAGTGCAGGTGGCGACGGAGGTCAGCGGTAAACTGGGAGACGATGCCGAGGCTCAAAAAGTATTGGCCGAAGTGCGGCAGACTGCGGCGGCAGAGAAGATCCTGGTCACGCCGGTTTACTGTGTCTCGAACAAAGCCTCGGACATGATTACCGAGCTGGCGGCGACCTTGGGGGCCGATCTGGTGATTCTCGGGGGCTCGCGGCGCAAGCTGCTGGTGAATTTGTTGCGGGGCGACACGGTGCAGCAAGTTTCCCACTCCTTGCCGGAAGAGATCCGGCTGGTGGTGGTTGGGTAGTTTGCGGCTTAAGTTGAAGTTGAGGTTCGGACCCAGCGGGCGTAGGTAGAGGCAGCGTGCCCGGAAAGGGTGACGAGCTCCGGGCAGTCATAGGGATGCAGGCGGGACCAAAGTTTTTCGAGTAACACGGCTTTCCGGAGCGAGGTTTTGGCAAGGAGAAGAAACTCTTTGGATTTTTGCCGTTTCCCTTTCCAGAGGTAGTGGGACTCCATGGCCGGAAGGATCTGGGCGGGGGTTAAGGGATTAAGGGATCCCGGGGTTCAGGTATGTCTTGGTTTCGAAGCTCGGATTGTCCGTGAACGTGAATGATTCACGTGAACGAGTGTCAAAGGTTCTGTGCCTCCTGCTTCATGACTTAAGAAAGAAGCCGCGTTGTTTTTCCGAGATGGGAAGGCCGAGTCGCTCCATGGCGGCAAGCAGGTCGATCCAGACGAGCCGCTTGAGGGCCATGTCTTGGTTGTGGAGAAGGTAGCTGGGGTGGAAGGTGGGTCGAACGGGAACACCATCGAGCTCCAGCCAGCTGCCCCGGAGCCGCGAGATCGGCGTTTTTTGAGGGCCGAAGAGACCTTCGACGGCGGTGGATCCGAGGGCGACGATCACCTGTGGGGCGATGACGGAAACCTGCGTGCGGAGATAAGGAAGGCAGGCGTCCATCTCATCCCGGGTGGGTTTGCGATTCCCGCTACCCTTGGAGGGCATGTCCGGGCGGCATTTCAAAACGTTGGCGATGTAGACTTTGTCGCGGGTGAGCTCCATGGCGGCGATCATCTTGGTGAGGAGCTGGCCGGCGCGGCCGACAAACGGCTCCCCCTGCTCATCCTCGTCCGCTCCGGGAGCCTCGCCGACAAACATGAGCTTGGCCTCCGGGTCGCCCA
Organism: Verrucomicrobiota bacterium; assembly: GCA_041165425.1. Classification (GTDB taxonomy): domain Bacteria; phylum Verrucomicrobiota; class Verrucomicrobiia; order Methylacidiphilales; family Verrucolacustridaceae; genus Verrucolacustris. The sequence goes on along the minus strand of JBEANM010000033.1, from coordinate 13,509 downwards.
CGCCGAAGACCACCTGAGTACGGGATTTGGCCAGATGCGGGCAGATGGTGCAGGCGGAAGTGTGTTTTTTGAGGGCGGCAAGACGTTCGGCTTTGGTGCCAGCCGGGAGTTGGAAATTTAATGTTTTGGCAGGGGGTTGCGGCCCTTTTTCGTCGTGGCGGCGGGGGGCTTGGGTGCCGGTCAGGGCAGTCGGCGCGGCGGTCGACCCTACCTCACTCCGTTTCGGCAGGATGGCGGGGCCACGGGGTGTCGGGGATGAAACGGGGGACGAGGCAGTACCGGGCAAGCGGCGGACCAGACCGGCAGGGAGCCAGGCGTCCTTTTTGCCCGAGCGACGGAGCAGCTGGACGTAGCGGGCAGCTTGGGGGCGGAGTTCAGAGTCCATCGAGATAGGACTGGAATGCCGCAAAATCTGCGGGAGGGGGAGCTTCAAACGAAAGGTATTCACCGCTGCGCGGATGGGTGAAGGAGAGTCGGTGGGCGTGGAGGAGCTGGCGTTTCACACCGGCGGCGCGGGTGAGGGCGTTGGTGCCGCCGTAGACAGCATCGCCGGCGACCGGGCAACCGGCGGCAGAGGCGTGCACCCGGATCTGGTGGGTGCGCCCAGTGAGAAGTTTCAGCTCCAGCAACGAGGCGCCGGGCCAGGAACCGACGACTTTCCAGTCAGTTCGTGAGGGACGGCCCCGGGTGCGCACCGCCATTTTTTGACGATGCACGGGGTGGCGACCGATCGCGCCTTCCCAGGAGCCGACCTGTCCTTTGGGTCGGCCGAGGACAAACGCGAGGTAGGATTTTTGGGTTTCGCGATCCTTGAACTGCCGACTGAGTTCGCGGTGAGCGGCGTCCGTCTTGGCGGCGACCAGCAGTCCGGAGGTTTCCAGATCGAGACGATGAACAATGCCGGGCCGTTCGGGTCCGCCGCCGGGGGCGAGTTGCCCGGAGCAGTGGTGGAGCAGGGCCGCGGCGAGGGAACCGGTGGGCCGGCCCGCGCCGGGATGGACGGCCAAGCCGGGAGGCTTGTGAAGGACGATGACGTCGGTGTCCTCGTGAAAGATGTCGAGCGGGATGGGCTCTGGCTCGACATGGCGGGGGGCGGGGGTGGGAATGCGGATGGTGACCGAGGTGCCGGCGGGAAGGAGATCACGTGCCTGCACGGCCTTGCCGGCGGCTTCGACCCGACCGTCCTTCATCCATTGCTGGATTTTGCTGCGGGATTCCCCACTGAGGCGGGCGAGGACGAGATCGGCGCGTTCGACCGCATCGGCCGGGCTGGTGGAGCCGTGCCAGATCCTTTCTTGGGTGGAAGGACTTTTTCGGCGAGGTTGCTGGGGATGACGGGGCATGCCTACCTGATACTGCCTTTTTTCTGCTCGCTGGTCTATGCGGTCGGGGCGCTGTTTTTAAAGCGGTCGATGGAAGCGGGCCAAGCCCCCAGCCGGGTGTTGGTGAGCTCCAATCTGGCTTTGGGAACCTGTTTTCTGCCGCTTTTGCTTTGGGCGGAAAAACCGCCCCCAGGGTTGGGGTGGGGAATTTGGCTTACGCCTGTTCTTTGTTCCGGACTGTTTTTTCTCGGGCAAATCGGAACTTTCCGGGCCTTGGCGGGTGGGGATGTATCGGTGGCAACCCCGATTCTGGGGACCAAGGTGGTGATGACCGCCATGATCGGCGCGATTTTTTTGCTGGAAGGCGTTCCGGCCCGGCTTTGGTTGGGCGCCTTTCTGGGTACGGCGGGCATCGCCTTGGTAGGGTTGCAACCCGGTGCGCGGACCGGCAAGGCCCTCCGCGCGATCGGATGGGGTCTTTTTGCTGCCGCCGTTTTTTCGCTGACCGATGTGTTGGTGGCGCGCACGGCAAGAGAGCTGGGGTTTTGCCTGTTTGGCCCCTTGATGATGATCGGCATGGCGGTTCTGTCCGTTTCCGTTATGCCTCCATGGCAGTGGCCGCAGGTGGTGGAAGGGCTCGGGGTTCGCTGGATGGTGGCGGGCGGGGCTTGCATTGGAATCCAGGGCGTGGGTCTTTACGCCACAATTGCCCTGTCCGGTGATCCGGTCGGGGTCAACATTGTGTACGCGGTTCGGGGGCTTTGGTCGGTCCTGTTGGTGGCGTGGGTCGGGAAGTGGCTGGGGAACCGTGAGGCGGGTCTTCCGCGCATGGTTCTTTTTCTGCGGGGTGTGGGGGCGGCCCTGCTTTTGGGGGCGGTCTGGGCGGTGCTGGGTTAGCGTTGGCGAAGGGAAACCGGGGAGGTAGAAAGGTGCGATGACGGCTGCATCCTTATTTTCATCCCAGATCGGTCTGGAGACTTCCGATCCGCTGCAGGTGATCATCATTCTGGTGGCCGGAATTCTTCTGCAGGTGTACGGCGCAAAGCTGTTGGTGAGCGGGGGGGCGGGACTGGCCAAGCGTCTGGGGGTGCATCCGCTGGTGATTGGGTCGACGGTGGTGGCGTTTGGCACCTCGGCCCCGGAATTTTTTATCAGCCTATGGGCGGCCGGAAAAGGACAGGGGGACATCGCGGTGGGGAATGCCGTCGGATCGGTGATCGCCAATATCGGTCTCATTCTCGGTCTCTCGGCGGTGGCGCGTCCGGTCTGGTTCCGGCCCCAGCTTTTCCAGGCGGAAGCGCCCATCATGGTGGCTTCGGCGGCATTGGTGGGATTCCTTTTGCGCAACAGTTGGATCGGCCGCTTTGAAGCGATGCTCCTCGCTTTTGCTCTAGTGGTGTATGCGGTCTTTATCTGGTTTTCGGCCCAGATTGAGGCGGACAGTTCCGTGATTTCCCGGATGGAGAAGGACATCCCGAAACCCGGCCCTTCCCGCTGGATTGAGTTGGCTCAAGTGGTCGGTGGGATCGTGCTTTTGGTCGCAGGATCCCGCTATCTGGTGAAGGCCTCCGTCACCGGGGCGGAGATGGTGGGAATGTCCCAAGCGGCGTTGGCCTTGGCGGCGATTCCGCTGTTAGCCAGCACCCCCGAACTCTTTGTGCTGATTTCCGCTTTGGGCAAAAAGGAGAAGGAGCTGGCCGGGGGAATGGTGGTAGGCGCCTGTATCTTCAACTGCCTGGGCGTACTGGGATTTGCCGCACTGCTCCGGCCCTTGCTGGCCCCCAACATCAATCAGATGGATTTGGGAGTGATGTTGATTGCGACCATTGCCGTGTTGCCGTTATTGCAGGCGGGAACCCGCCGCCGGCAGGCGATCGGGGCTGGTTTGTTGGTAGGGTACGGGCTTTACCTGACGCAGCTGCTGGGCCGGCGAATTTCCGAAGGCCTGTGAGACAGGCGCGCAAGGCGGCCCCCCTCACGCGAAGAGGGGCCATCTCCCAAGTCGTGGAAAGATTGGAGCGAAGGGTTAGCCATGAGCACGGGCTGACGATCGATGAACTGATGCATGCCTTGGAGGGTAAGGGGCATGCCGCCATTATCGCGGTGCTGGCGCTGCCCTTCAGCCAGCCGATCCAGATTCCGGGCCTTTCGATGCCGTTTGGCATCGTTCTTTTTTACAGTGGTCTTCGGGTCGCTTTCGCCCAACAGCCGTGGCTACCGGGTTGGCTCCGGATGAAAAAAATTCCTCCGGCCACCGCGATGGCGCTTTTGGAGGCTTTGCGCAAGGTGGCAGGGCTGGCCGAAAAAGTGCTGCACCCGCGCTGGACCCATTTGTGTCGAAATCCTTTTCTCCATCGGATCCACGGCATCCTGATTGCTTTTCTCTCGATCCTGTTGGCCCTGCCCCTGCCGATTCCCATGAGCAACATGTTGGCAGCGATCCCCATCGTCCTGATGGCTTTGGCTTTGCTGGAGGATGACGGTCTTTATCTCGTGGCCGGTTATTTGGCGGCCATTCCTTGTGCGGTGTTTTTTGCGGTCCTTTTTCTGTTCGGGCCGAAGGCCGTGGCGGCGTTGTGGGGCTGGTTGGTGGCCTTTTTTGGTTGATGGGGCGGGCTTTCCCGCCGACCAGAATTCCGTATCTTTACCTCTTGCGGCAGGTAAAAATACTTTAAGAAAATAACCTAAAACTTTAATATGGAAGGCTTTATACTTAGTATTCTGATTCTGGCCAATGGTGTTTTTGCCATGGCGGAGTTGGCGGTCGTGTCTAGCCGGCGCAGCAAGTTGCGTCAGCGGGCCGAGGGTGGGGATGGAGGGGCCAAGGCGGCGTACGAGTTGGCCAGCTCGCCCAGTGCGTTTCTTTCGACGGTCAGCGTCGTGATCACCCTGATTGCGATTCTGTCCGGTGCCATGGGAGGCGCCGTGCTGGCCCAACCGGTGGCGGAGCGGTTGATGGCGATTCATGTGCCCCAATCCATCGCGGAGCCTCTCTCTCTGGGCTTGGTGGTTTTGGTGATCACCGTGGCCTCGATTATTTTTGGGGAACTGCTGCCTAAGCGGCTGGCTTTGGCGCACAGCGAGACCATCGCCTCACGGCTTTCGCGGCCGATTCAAGCGGTGGCGGTAGGGCTAGGGCCGATTGTCCGCTTTTTGAGCTGGGTGACGGATACCTTGGCGGCCTTATTTGGGGTTCGTTCCACCGGCGAGACGGTTCCGGTGAGCGATGAGGAGCTGCGTCATCTGTTGGAGCAGGGCAAGCGGGCCGGGGTGTTCAGCTCGACGGAGCAGGGGATGGTGGAGCGGGTTTTACGTCTGGATGAAATGCGGGTGGAGGAGTTGATGACCCCCAGCGTGCGCATTGTCTGGATCAATGCGGAGGAGACTCTCGAAGTGACTTGGCGTGCCCTCGTAGCCAGCGGCCATTCCCATTTTCCCGTCTATCGGGGTAGCCGGGAAAACATTCTCGGGGTGGTCTCGGTCAAGGCGCTGTGGGCCAACATGGCGGTGGGGCTTCCTTCCTCGCCGGCAGATCTGGCCACCCAGGCCTTGATTCTCCCGGAAACGATCCCCGCCCTGCGGGCGCTGGAGCAGTTGCAAAAGGCGCGGCAACGCGTCGCTTTGGTGAGTGATGAATTTGGCAACATCACCGGAATTCTCAGCCTTCTGGATTTATTGGAGGCGATTGTGGGAGAACTGCCCTCGCAGGAAGACCGGCATAAACTGCGGGCGGTTCGGCGGGAAGACGGCTCCTGGCTGGTGGATGCGACGTTGCCTGTCGAGGAGTTTGCCCGGGATCTGGGCAAAGCGGCGGACTACTTCCAGCTCAACGGGGATTTTCAAACGGTGGGCGGCTTCGTGGTGCACCGTTTGGCACGGATCCCCAAGGAAGGCGACCACGTGGAGTACCGGGGGCATCGGTACGAGGTGGTCGATATGGATCGGCACCGGCTCGACAAGATTCTGGTGTCGCCGGTCCAAGGTTGACCGTTTGACCCAATGGGAGGAAGAAGGAGACAATGCAGGTCAGTTTTGGGCGGGGTAGCCAAGTCCCTCGCCTCGTTTTTTTTGCGGTCCCCAGAAAAAAGACCGCATCCTTTGGCAAAAATCCGGGTTTAATCCTTGATGGGATTGAGCAGAAAGGAGGCAGTTGATGGGTATCCAAAGAGTTCGAGTCAAATCATCCGCGGGGATCTATCCCGTGTACATCGGGGAAAAGCTCCTCCCGGCGGTTCTGGCGAAACACCTGCCGGCCAAGGTGCCGGTGGCCATGCTGGTGGACGAGGGCGTGGCGGCGTTGCCGCTCACGACCGACCTGTTCCAGTGGCTGGAGCGGCGGGCGTCTCGGGTGGTCCGGGTTCGGATCCCGGCGGGGGAGAGGTCGAAATCCGTGGACGAATACGGTCGGGTCCTTCGGCAACTGGCCGGGGCGGGCATGACCCGGGACGGCTGGATTCTGGCGGTGGGCGGGGGAGTGACGGGGGATCTGGCGGGTTTTGTGGCGGCCACCTATTTGCGGGGCCTGCCGCTGATCCAGATTCCGACCACGGTGGTGGCGATGGTGGACAGCAGTGTGGGCGGCAAGACGGGGGTGGACTTACCGGAGGGGAAAAATCTGGTGGGGGCCTTTTATCCTCCCCAAGCGGTCCTGGCAGACCTGCGCTGGCTGCAGTTCCTGCCTCCGGTGGAGAAACGGTCCGGGATGGCCGAGGTGCTGAAGTACGGGGCGATTGCAGACGCGAAGCTGTTTGCCGCGTTGGCGAAGGGAGCGCCGCGCTCGATGGCGAAGGTGGTGAAGCGCTGTGTGGAGATCAAGGCCAAGCTCGCGGGCGAAGACGAGCAGGATCGGAAGGGCAAGCGGGCCCTGCTGAACTTTGGTCACACGGTGGCGCATGGGCTGGAGGGGATCCTGGGTTACAACGGACTCCGGCACGGCGAGGCCGTGGCGATCGGGATGGCGGTGGCGGCGCATCTCTCGGTCAAAGCCCGAGGCTTCAAGAAAAAGACGGCCGAGAAGCTGAAGGCGGCGATTCGGGTCCAGGGGTTGCCCGTGACGCACCCGGAGCTGCGGTGGGACCGCCTGGCCAACTGGATTTCGCGGGACAAGAAGGCCACCTCGGAGGGGATTCGCTGGGTGTTGCTGCGCAAGATCGGGCGGGCGGATCTGGTCTCCGGGGTTGCGGAGAAAAAAGTCATGGCGGCGTTGGAGGAGGTGCGGGAGGGCCGACCGGCCAAGGGATGACGCGGACCGAGGCCTATCTGGTCCTCAACTCTCTGCGTCTGGTGGGTCCGGTCCGGGTCCGAAAACTCCGGGAAGTGTTTGGACCCGTCGAGGGACTTTTGACGCAACCGACCCAGCGCCTCGCGGGGGTCGAGGGAGTGGGACAAGCGGTGGCGGAATCGATCCGGAGTTGGGAGAAAACTTTCGATTTGGGAGCGGAACTGGAAAAGATCCGCAAACTTGGTCTCCAGGTGGTCGACTGTGAAGATCCGGCTTATCCGCCCTTGCTACGGGAGATTCACGATCCGCCTTTGGTGCTCTACTACCGGGGCCATTTGGATGCGGTGAGGGGGGCGTGCATCGCCGTGGTGGGGACACGGGAGGCCACGGGGTACGGTATCGATTTGGCCAAGAAGCTAGGGTATCAGCTGGCCTTTGCGGGCATTGGCGTGGTGAGCGGATTGGCGCGCGGCATCGATACCGCGGCCCATCAGGGCGCCTTGGCGGCCAAGGGGAGAACCGCGGCGGTATTGGGCTGTTCCTTGGATCAGGTATATCCGGCGGAAAACGGGGTTTTGGCGGAAAAGATGGCGGAGGCGGGGGGATGTGTGATGAGCGAGTTTTGTCTGGGCACGCCGCCGGATCGGCAGACGTTTCCGATGCGCAATCGGATTGTTAGTGGACTGAGCAAGGGGCTGTTGGTGATTGAGGCCGCGCGGGCAAGCGGAGCCATGATCACGGCACGGCAGGCCCTGGAGCAGGGACGGCAGGTGTTTGCGGTGCCGGGAAGGATCGATCATCCGCAGTCGGGCGGTTGTCACCAGCTGATCAAAGATGGAGCCCGGTTGGTGGAGTCGGTGGAAGACGTTCTGGCGGAGTTCGAGTTTTTGTTGCCGCGATCCGAGATGCCGGCTCCGGCGCCACCCCAAGGCAACCTGAACGAGGAAGAAAGAAAAATTTTGGAGGCCTTGGGCCGGGATGAGCTGCAAGTGGATGTGGTCACAAGAAAATGCGGGTTGCCTTCCCCGGTCGTGTCCGCCACCCTCCTGAAACTTGAGATGAAACGCCGGGTGCGACAAATGCCCGGTAAAGTCTTTACACGCATAGATTAAGATATGGCCAAAAAATTAATCATCGCGGAGAAGCCGAGCGTGGCCAATGACTTGGCCAAGGCGCTCACGGGTTTTAAGAAGGAGGGCGAATACTGGGAGTCGGACAAATTTGTGCTCAGTTCCGCGATCGGACATTTGGTCGAGCTGTGTAAACCCAGCGAGTACGGCAAAGGAAAAGGGAAGTGGAGTTTTGAGAGCCTACCCCTGATTCCCGGTGATTTTCTGCTGAAGGTGATTGAACGGACCGAGCCGCGTTTTCAGTTGTTGAAAAAACTGCTCAAGCGCAAGGACGTGACTGGAGTCATCAATGCCTGTGACGCCGGCCGCGAAGGGGAGCTGATCTTTCGCTACGTGATGGAAGCCGCGGAGTGCAAAAAACCGGTCCAGCGGTTGTGGCTGCAGTCGATGACTAAGGAGTCGATCCAGGACGGATTCTCCCATCTTCGCAAAGAGGAAGAGATGATGCCGCTTCTGGAGGCGGCCAAGTCCCGGTCGGAGAGCGACTGGTTGGTGGGCATCAACACCACCCGGGCACTGACGGCCCTGAATTCCAAGGGAGGCGGATTTTTCCTCACCACCGCCGGACGGGTTCAGACCCCCACGCTCAGTATTTTGGTGGACCGGGAGAAGCAGATCCGGGCCTTTATCCCGAAGGATTTCTGGGAAATCCATGCCACGTTTGGGGCCAAGGCCGGCGAATACGAAGGACGTTGGTTCGATGAGAAGCTGGCCGACCAAAAAGCCTCCGAGCGCGGGGCGGATCAGAAGCCGGAACGGCTTTGGGACAAGAAAACCGCCGAGGCGATTGCCAAGGAGTGCGAGGGCCAACCGGGCGAGGTGCATGACGAGAAGAAGCCCGCCCGCCAACTTTCCCCGTTGCTCTATGACCTGACCAGTTTGCAGCGGGACGGGAATAGCCGCTTTGGCCTTTCGGCCCGGCGGACGCTGCAGATTGCCCAGGCGCTGTATGAGCGGCACAAGGCGATCACCTATCCACGGACGGACTCGCGCTACCTGCCGGACGACTACCTTCCCACGGTCAAAAACACCCTGAAGAATCTGGAGGGAACCGAATTCGGCGAATTTTCCAAAACGGTTCTGAAAGAGGGATGGCTGAAGCCCACCAAGCGCGTGTTCAACGGAGCCAAGGTGAGCGACCACTTTGCGATCATTCCAACCCTCCAGGTCCCGGATCTTGCCAAACTGGATGAGATCGAGCTCAAGGTGTACGCGGCGATCGTTCGTCGGTTCATTGCGGTCTTTTATCCCGAGGCGGTCTACGAGGTGACCACCCGCATTACCCGGGTCAAAAAGCACGCCTTCCGCACCGATGGAAAAATTCTCAAGGAGGCCGGCTGGCTCGCGGTTTATGGCAAGGAGGGCATCGAGGAGGGCGGTTCCGACGAGGGCAAACTGCTGGTGCCGGTCACCGATGGGGAGAAGGTGAAAACGGTGGCGGTGCTGGCCGACGGCCTGCAGACGAAGCCGCCGGCCCGTTTTACAGAAGCGACCCTGCTTAGCGCGATGGAAGGTGCGGGGAAGTTGATTGACGATGAAACCCTGCGGGAAGCCATGGGGGAGCGGGGTTTGGGCACACCGGCCACCCGGGCAGCCACGATTGAGACCCTGATTTCCGAGGAGTACGTGCGGCGGATGGGCCGGGAACTGGTGCCGACGGCCAAGGCCTTCGGTCTTTTTGAGACGTTGGATGCCCTCGGGATCGAGATCCTGCACTCGCCGGAGCTGACGGGGGAGTGGGAGCACAAGCTCAAGGAAATGGAGCACGGACGTCTGAAGCGGACGGAGTTCATGACCGAGATTGAAAAGGTCACCCGGGATATCGTGGAAAAAATCCGGGCCTTTCAGGACAAGGACCATGTGTTAAGAAAACTCGACTTCAAGGATCCGGAGACCGGGCAAGAGTTTGAGGAGACTCTCCGGGAGTATCGGACGGTAGATGGAAAGTATTCGGTCCGGAAGGTGCTGGCGGGGCGTCGGATCGAGGCCGCGGAATTTCTGGAGCTTCTGCAAAAGGGAACCCTGGGTCTGGTGGAAGGATTCCGCAGTCGTTTGGGCCGGCCTTTCTCCGCGGGGTTGAAGCTCGGGGAGGGAAGAAAGATTGAGTTGGTCGTCGGAGAGGAAGAGGGAACGCTGGACTTTACCGGCCAAGAGCCCTTGGGCACCTGCCCGGCCTGTGGCGGGAGGATGTTTTCGAGCCTGTTGCGCTACGTCTGCGAGCACAGCGTGGCCAAACCCGCCACCTGCACCTTTAAGGTCTCTAAAAAAATCCTGAGCCGGGACATCACCGAGGCGGAGCTCCAGGCCCTGCTGAAGGACGGGAAGACCGGCCTGTTGGAAAAATTTGTCTCCCAGAAGACGCGGCGGCCCTTCTCCGCCTTCCTGATTTGGAAGGACGGAAAGGTTTCCTTTGATTTTCCGCCGCGGGAACCGCGCAAGCCCAAGTCGGCAAAAACCGCCAAAGCCCGGGCCGGCGCGGCCGCCTGAAAACCGAAACACCCACGGTCGCGGATCCTCTCGCGGCCGCGTTTCTCCGCCACTTGGGCGAGGAGCGGGGACTATCCGAAAATACCGTGCGGAACTACCAGCAGGTCCTGCTGGAATTCATGAAGGACCGTGGCCGCCCCTGGGATCAGGTGGCGGAAACCGACTGCCGGACCTACCTGCACGGTTTGGCGGGCCGCGGCCAGCACCAACCGGCCTCCGTGCGGCTGCGCTTTTCCGCCCTGCGAACTTTTTTCAAATGGATGCAGTCCCGGGGAGACCGACCGGACAATCCCGCCACGGGGCTCCGGTTGCCCCGACCGAGGAAGTCCCTGCCGAGGTTTCTCAGTGAGGAACAGATGGAGCATCTCTTGGGGGCCCCCGTACGCCTTCTTGAAAAAAGGCCGGGCCGGCCAGCAGGAAGAAAGGAGCCGGCCTGGGCGCGCTGGCGAGATGCGGCCCTGCTGGAGTTGCTTTACGGAACGGGACTTCGTCTCGGGGAAGCGTTGAGTTTGGCGCGGAAGGCTTTCCATGAGGAGGGCCGTCGCACGCTGAAAGTTAAAGGGAAAGGGGGCAAGGAGCGGTTGGTGGTCCTGGGGGATCCGGTGCGGTCTGCCATGGAGAAATACGAGGAAAAGTTGCCGCCGGGGCTACGCAAGGAGCATGGGCCGGCTTTCCTCGGGCCTCGCGGGGAGCGCCTCAGTTCAAGGGTCTTTCAGCGGAACCTAAAGGAGTACCTCGCGGAGGCGGGACTGGATGGGAGCCTCACGCCCCACAAGCTACGGCACAGCTTTGCCACGCATCTCTTGGGACGGGGGGCGGATCTGCGGGCCGTGCAGGAGCTGCTGGGTCACGCCCGTCTGACGAGCACGGAAATTTATACCCGCGTCACTCCGGAGCGCCTCCGGGGTGCCTATGTGAAAGCCCATCCCCGCGCATGACCCGGATTCCCGATCCTTTGTTGAAAGTTGGCTACAACCTGCTGTTCACCGCGGGTTTTGCCCTCACCTGGCCGTATTTTACTTATCTGATCTGGCGGCGGCAGCCGTTCTGGGAGCGTTTGGGGGAGCGACTCGGTCACTATCCCAAAGCGGTGAAGGACTGGTTACAGCGGCCCGACCGGCCGGTCTGGATCCATGCGGTCAGCGTGGGCGAGGTTCTGCTGGCCCGGGTTTTGGTTCGGGAACTCCGCCGTCATCGGCCCGATCTCCGGGTCTTTCTCACCGTGGGCACGCCGACGGGCCGGCGCGTGGCCGAGCCACTCTTGGATGACAAAACTTGCCTGGTCTATGTGCCGACCGATTTTTACTACTCGATGATGCGGGCGTTCCGGCGCGTGAAACCACGGGCGCTGATTCTCGTGGAGAACGAAATCTGGCCGAACATGCTCTGGCGGGCCAAGAAAATGGGAATTCCCGTCTGCCTGGTGAATTCACGCCTCTCGCGGAGGAACCGGCGGCTCTTTCGGGCGGCAAGAACCTTTGTCCGCCCCGTACTCCAGCTGTTCGACTGGATCGGTGTGCAAAGCGAGGAGGACCTCGGGCGCTTCGCCATTGCGGGCTTCCCGGAGGATCGCCTGCACCTCATGGGGAGCATGAAATATGACGTCGCCGACCTCGCCTCCGACAATCCTGGCAAGGGACGGGAAATCCGGCAGCGGGTGGGTTGGGATCAGGGCCAAATCGTCCTGCTCGGGGGAAGCACCCATCCCGGGGAGGAACTCGTTCTGGCAGAGCTGGTGCGACAGCTGAAAGGCAAACATCCCAAACTCCGCCTGATGCTGGTCCCGCGCCATGTGGAGCGGAAAAATGAGATTCTGCAGCAGCTGGCAGGCGTGGGCCTTTCCATCGGTCTGAGATCAAATTTCAAGCAGGAGGCCGGCCAAGACCCGGATATCCTTTTGGTAGATTCTACGGGAGAGCTGCGGGATCTTTATCCGGCGTGCGAGTTGGTCTTTATTGGAAAGACCCTCACCGGGAAAGGAGGTCAGAACTTCCTCGAGGCGGCCCGGCACGGTCGGGCCATCCTGGCAGGACCGCACATGGAGAATTTCCAGTCCCTGCGCCGGGAATTTTTGGTGGATCGAGCCATGGTAGTGAGTTCCGATGCGGCGACCCTGGCCCAAGAACTGGACGGCCTGCTGGCTTCGCCGGCAGAGAGGGAGGAGTTAGGGCGAAGAGCGCAGGCGTGCTTCCGGGAGCACCTCGGCGCTGGTGCGCGGCATGCCGAGGCTATGCTGAAGTTTCTGAACGGGAAGGTCTAGAGTGCCGGGATGCGGCCGCGGCGGAGCGCGGCCCTACAGATCCGTGGAGGCAAGATCTACCACTCGAGGATGGCGCTGGCCCAGGTGAGACCGCCGCCGAAGGCCACCAGCAGAACCTTGTCTCCCGACTTGAGTTTCATCTCCGCCCCGGCTTCATGCAGCGCAACCGGAATGCAAGCCGCAGACATGTTCCCGTAGCGCTGAACGTTGGCAAAGCAACGCTCCCGCGGGAACTTCAGCTTGTCCACGAGGGCGTCGATGATCCGGATGTTGGCTTGGTGGGAGATGACACAGGCGATGTCTTCCAGCTTAATTCCGGCCTTTTCCATCGTGCGGCGGGAGGAGTCAGCCATGGCGGTCACGGCCTGCTTGAAAATTTCTTTTCCGGCCATGACGATGCAGTCCGCTTCCATGGTTGTGGGGGGCGTGATGGCCTTGCCCCGGGCCATGGGATTTCTCAAATGGAGGAGTTCAGCGGCCGAACCATCGGCTCCCCAGTCGAAAGCCAGAATGCCTTTTCGCCCGGGCTCGTTCCGCACCACCACGGCCCCGGCGCCGTCCCCAAAAAGGACGCAGGTGTTGCGGTCCCGCCAGTCCACCACGGAGGAAAGGCGCTCGGTGCCGATGAGCAGAATGTTTTTGGCGGCACCGGTTTTCAGGAACTGATCGGCGACAATCAGGCCGTAAAGAAAACCGGAGCAGGCGGCCTGAAGATCGAAAGCCGGGCAGCCGGTGGCACCGATCTCGGCGGAGATCCGGCAGGAGGAGGAGGGGAACATGGAGTCCGGCGTGACGGTGGCGGTGAGGATGAGGTCGAGTTCTTTCGCTTGGACTTTGGCGTTGGTCAGGGCTTGCCGGGCCGCGGCCACGCCCATGAAAGTGGAGGTTTCCTGCTCCGAGGCGATCCGGCGCTCCTTGATGCCGGTGCGGGTCAGGATCCACTCGTCGCTAGTGTCGACGAGTTTTTCGAGGTCGTGATTCGTGAGGGTGCGGGCGGGAAGATAAACGCCCGTCCCGGCCACCCTGAGGCCGGAATCAGGCTGCGACGGCATCGGCTTTGGACTCCTTGTGGGCTCCCGCGATCTCGGC
>JBEANM010000032.1:0-8175 GCA_041165425.1 Verrucomicrobiota bacterium | reverse complement strand
AAGCGGAGTATTCACCGTCCCGAGGTGTGTCTGCCGGCGCAGGGCTGGAGCATGCGAGGCGGAAAGGTCGAGGAGGTGGATCTGGCGGACGGGGGCGACCTGGAGGTCATGAACTTGAGCTTGGTCAGGGATGTGGAGGTGGGCCCGGGAGACCGGCGCAAGCTGTATGCGAACTACTTCTACTGGTTTGTCGGGAAAGATGTGACCACCCCCCATCACTGGAGCCGAGTGTTTCTGACCAGCTATGACCGGATCACCAAAAACCTGAACCACCGCTGGGCCTATGTGATCGTGATGTCGATCGTTACGGAGGGGTTTGCGCCGCTAGGTAAAGATGAGGCACAGACCGTGCAGATGTTGAAGGAGTTTACGGCCGAGATCGCCCCCACCTTCATGCGCAAAGAGACCCTCGCAACCGGTGACCGCTGATTTCGTCCTTGCGGGCGTGGTCTGCGGGCGAGAGTCTTAATCTTTTCCAAACCAAGAAAGGACCCTGAACCATGAAACACCTCCGTAAAATCCTCCTCGTTGCCCTGATGGCCGGCTTTTCCCTGCCAGCTTCGGCAGAGGATCTCGATAAGCTCGTGCCCGATGCCGCCGAAATCTTCGGCCGCTTCAAAAGGGAGGACCTCATCAATATGGACTTGGTGAAAGACGCCAAGGGCATCGTGATCCTCAACTACACCGGATTCGCCATCGGCATCGGGGGAACCGGGGGGGATGGCATTCTGTTCGCCCGCAAGGATGACGGAAGCTGGACGGGTCCGTGCGCGATTACCACCGATGGCGGCTCCATTGGGATCAAGGTGGGCGGCTCGGACAACGACGTGGTGGTGCTCCTGATGAAAGCCGGAGTGGTGAACCGTTGGGCTAAGGGCGATCACTTTGCCAGCGCATCGGCCTCCGCGGTGATGGGGCCCAAAGGTGGCGAGGCGGTGGATGCAAGCATGAAGGACCGCGATTTTAACGTGTATGTCTGGAACAAGGGAGCGGAGTTGGGGGTCAGCTTCGGGGGCTTTGACGTAAACATCAACGACGAAGCCAACGCGGACTATTACGACAAGCCCGCGATTTCGGCCGAGGACATTATCAGCGGCAAGGTGGAAGTGCCGGCCGGCAAGAAAGATTCCCTAAACCGTCTCTACGACATGCTGAAATAACCTACCCCTAGAAAATTTATGAAAAACAAAATCCTACCCCTCCTAACCGCGCTGGCGGCCTTCGCCATGATGGCTCAAGCGCAAGACTCCGAATCCCTCAACGTCGCCGCGGACCAAGCGGACAGCATGAACAAGCTGGATGGCCTGGTGGGCCGGGCCCAAAAGCGGCTCGAAAACATCCTGACCAATCTGGGGAACCTGCAGACCGGCAACGGCGCCAAAAAAGCCTACGAGGAGTTCAAGGATAACCTGGAGGACCTCAAGGACATTCGTGCCGACATCAAGGACCGGGTCGAAAAAGTACGGGATCTTCAGGGAGTTCGCATGGCCGCCTGGACCAAGGAGGTTTCCGGCATGACCGACAAGGACATGAGGAAGCTGACCAACGACCAGATCGACAAGGCCAAAGCCGATTTCGACACGTTGGACAAACAAATGCGGGAAGTGGGCGGGGATGCCAATGACCTCACCGCCCTGCTGGAGGACTTAAAAAAATATTTTGACTCCTCTTATTCGGCTGACTCCGTGAAAACAGCCGCCCCGATGGTGGAGAAGGCGAAGACTTCCGGGCGGGAGATGCAGAAGTCCGTCGATGCCCTGCGGGACACTATTTACAAGAACAAGAAAGAGGTGAAGGGCACTTCGTCCGCCCAGTAAAAAGAAAAGCGGTTTAGCCCAAGGGCGAGATCACGAGAGTGATCTCGCCCTTGGTGTTTTCCCCGAATTTCGCAGCGGCCTCGGCGGCGGTGCCCACGAACACCTCCTCAAATTTTTTGGTCAATTCCCGGCAAACGGCGATCCGGGCCTCGGCGGGAAGAGTCTCGGCCGCCTCGGCCAAAGTCCGGGTGATCCGGTGCGGAGATTCAAAGTAGACGGAGGTGTGGTCACGGGCGGCGGCAGCGGCGAGCTCCTTTTTCCGCGGGCCGGGTTTCGGTGGGAGAAAACCGCCAAAATAAAAGGGCAGGGCGGGGAGGCCGCTGGCCACCAGGGCATGAAGAACGGCGGAGGGCCCAGGGATGACCTCCACGGGGAGGTTTTGCTGGCGGACCGCACGGATGATCCGTTCCCCGGGATCCGAGATGCCCGGCATACCGCCATCGGTGACTAGGGCAACGGTCTGACCCGAGCGGAGGCGGTCCAGCAGGCCGGCCTCCCGCGAGGCCTCGTTAAATTTCTGGTAACTGAGGAAAGGTTTCTTCAGGCCGAGGTGCTGCAGCAGGAGTCCGGTCCGCCGCGTATCCTCGGCGGCCACCAGGTCGGCGATGGCGAGCGCATCGCGGGCGCGGGAAGAGAGGTCGCCCAGATTGCCGATAGGGGTGCCGATAACGATCAGGCGACCGGAATTCACGGATGTTAGATTAAGATGAATACGAAGATTAAGTAAGTGGGAATGTTGAGTGAGGCTGGATCAGCGCGGAGCGGATTTAAAATTCAACTTACGGTAGACTCGCAAAACTACAGATGCTGCCGCGCTTGGACTCGAACCAAGAACACCCACATCCAGAGTGTGGTGTGCTACCAATTGCACCACGCGGCAATCGTTCAAACCATACCGGCAGCCGGCCCTTGGATCAAGGACGGGTCGTTTGGTCCCTTCAGACTTTCCCTCGCCCATCCGTATCTCCGCGTGCCGCGGGGATGGTTTCCGCTCGCGCGGGGATTTCACGCTTACGATTACGTTTACGCGGGTTTTGACTGGTGGAGTTCGACGGTGCGGGTGGGGAAGGCGAAGTGGAAGCCGGCTTGGTCGCATGCCTCCCGCACCATCAGGTGGGCGGCGGTGGTGTCCCGCATGAATTCGTTTCCGTCGCGGTAAGGGGTGCGCAGGGTGAAGCGGATCTTTTGGGCGCTTTCGCCAAACTCGAGAAAACGGCCGACCGGTTCGCTGCCGGGAAATTTCTTCTCGAGGGAGGCGCAGACGACCCGGATGGCCTCTTCCAGCTTCGGCCGCGCGTAGTCATAGAGGAGGCCGACCTCGACCGAAAGAAGGGAGAGCCCTTCATTGGAGGTGAGGCGGCGGACGGGATAGTTCACGAGTTGGGTGTTGGGAATGGTCAAGAGCTCCCCGGACAGGGCCTCCAGGCGGATGCTGCGCAGGCCGCGCTCCCGGACAAACCCGTCGTATTTCTCAAAGGCGATGCGGTCGCCCGTACGGAAAATGCGGTCGGCCAGAATGGCAAAATAGCCCAGCACATTGGCGAGGGTCTCCTTGGAAGCCAACGCGAAGGCTCCGCCAAGAAAGCCAGCCGCGGTAATCAGGCCGAGCACCCGTACCCCGAGGTTGTCGAGAATGATGACCGCAGCGACAAACAGGACCACACCCCGGAAAATCCGGGTGATGACCTTGTGGACTTCCGTGTCCGTCGCGAGTTCCTCGGAAAGAAAACGCCGGCGAACAATGCCGACGAGCAGGTCCGCCGACCGGATGGAGGCCCCGACCACCAAAATGATCAGGATCAGCCGATAGAGACCCTGTTTGATCGGCCAAAACCAGACGGGAAGGGTGTGGAGGACGTCCAGCCCCCTGTCGACGGAGGTATAAAAGAAAAACGATCCGATGGGCCAGCGCAGGGCAAATAGCCACTCCGCCAGACCTCCCGGGTAGCGTTGTCGGAGCCGGCCCATGCCCCAAAGGGAGGCAAAGAAAGCCACCACCCCCAAGGTGACCATCCCCAGAAATACCCCCACCTGATCGAGGGAGAGTTGGCGCACGGCCTCCGCTAGGTGAAGGGCGGCCCGATCGGGAGGAGGAGCTCCCTGCCAAGGCGTGGGGTTCATTTCGTCCAAAGACGCCAAGCGGCGTAGAGAAGAAAGACGGCAAAGGCCCGCCGGGCAAAAAGCTCGGGGATTTTCTGGATAAAAAGGGAGCCGAGGATCGCCCCCACCATCCCAGTGATGGCGCAGGCGGTGACGATTCGCCAGTCCACCGTGCTGAGTCTCCAGCTGGTGGCGGTGCCGGCAAGGCTGATAGGGATGATGAGGGCGAGGGAGGTGCCCACGGCCACGTGAAAGGGAACCCCGCAAAGCAGAATCAGGGCCGGAACGATGATGGTGCCGCCCCCGATGCCGAAACAGCCCGAGGAGAAACCCGCCAGAAGGCCGATGGCGGCAAAGAGGAGGGTTTGGGTAGCCATGGCCGACGACTTTTTCCCCCTGCCAGGGCCTTGGCAAGCCGGATTCGGGACACTTTCGCAGGCTTGCCAAAAGCGGACGGTTGCCCTTACCTCACTTTTCTATGTTTAAACGTTATCTTTCCATTTTATCCCTCTTGATGGCGGTGGTCTTGGCGGGCTGCGCGGTCAAGGATCCTGCCAACCCCCGTTTTGTCGTGGCCGAAGGCCGCGGCATCAAGATCACCCGGGCCCAACTGGACGCCGAGGTGAATCGGGCTCTGTTGAACTTCAACCTTTCCCGGGACAAGGTTCCAGCTCCCCAGCTGGCCTCGCTGGAGGTGAACATTCTCAACCAAATGATCAACCGGCAGGTGGCCTTGGCGGAAGCCCGGAAGTCCCCCATGACGAACGCGGCCACGCAAGCCAAGGAGCAGCTGGAGAGGATGAAGAAGAACTTCCCGACCCCCGAAGCGTTTCAGGAGCAGCTGACCAAGGCCAAGACAACCGAGGCGGAGATGCTCAAGGAGATCGAGCAAAAGATGGAGGTCGATAACCTCATGCGGGCGCGGGTGGAGCCAAGCCTGGCGGCCCCGTCCGACGAAGAAGTGCAGAAGTTTTACAATGAGAATCCCAAGCTCTGGCAGCGTAACGAAACCGTGCGTGCCCAGCATGTTCTGGTGAAAGTGGACGCCAACGCGGATGCCGCCACCAAGGCCGCCAAGAAAAAGGCCGCCGAGGACGCCTTGGCCCGCGTGAACAAGGGCGAGCCGTTCGAGAAAGTCGCCCAGGAAGTTTCCGACGACCCCGGCAGCAAAGCCCGCGGCGGGGAATTACCCCCGTTCAGCAAGGGTCAGATGACGCCCAAGTTTGAGGAGACCGCCTTCAGCACTCCTCCGGGCAAAGTCAGCAAGGTCATTGAGACTCCCTTCGGTTATCACTTCATCAAGGTGAAGGCCAAGGAAGCGGCCAAGACGCTCAAATTGGATGAGGTGAAGAATGAAATCTCCGCCCATCTTCGCCGGCTCAAGCAGGGCGAGGCCACGCGCCTCCTGCTCGAGGACTTGCGGAAGGACGCGAACGTCAAGATCCTCTTGCCGCCGCCTCCCGCTCCCGCGCCGGTCACGGCAACCACGCCGCCGGTGCAGGCTCCGCCGCCTACGCCGACCGCGCCTGCCAAGAAATAAGGCAGCCGGGTCCGCCCGGATGAGTTCTGCCCGGCCCGCATCTTCCGGCAAGCCGGAGTCTTTCGAACCGAAGTTCGACGCCCACGGCCTTTTGCCGGCGGTGGCGGTTGACACCGCCACCGGGGAAGTGCTGATGACGGCCTACATGAACCGGGAGGCGCTCGAAGAGACCCGTCGAACAAGGAAAGCCACGTTCTACAGTCGCTCTCGGCAAAAACTTTGGGTCAAAGGCGAGACCTCGGGGAATTTTCTGGAAGTGGAAGAGATCCGGGTCGATTGCGATCAGGACTGCCTGGTGATCCGAGTGCGCTTGCCGGCCGGCGGGGCGGCTTGCCACACGGGGGAGCGCAGCTGCTTTTACCGCAAGCTCAGTCTGTCGGGTCCGGCGGAACTGGAACCGTTGGCTTAAGGCGCGCGGCCGGCAGCAGCCCGTGCCAAATCAAAAAAAGTTTTTTCTTCCCGGGTCACTGCGGACTGGGCTCCGGCCAATTTGACCACCACCAGCCCGTCCGGAGATTCCAGGATGGCGCCGAGTAAAAGACTGTCCGGCGCATCCTGAGACGGCCCTCCGGGCACGCCACCTTTCATGGTTCCCGCCAGCTTGACCGTGGTCAAAGGCAGAGCGGTGTCCGCCGGGGTTTGGACTTCAGGGGGGGAGTTCGGCTTAAGAAATTGGCCAATCCATCGATCCACATTCGCCTGTAACGTTCCGCCGGAGCCCGGGGGAAACCGGGTGAAGGTGATCCGAAGCGTGGTGCCACCCGACTTTTTTTCTAGCTGGGCCAAACGAACACCGTCCGCCGGACGCGAATAGTTCCAACCTTCCGGCCGGTCGAAACGGACTGAGCCGATGCGAAAAGCCACCGGCTGGGGAGGGGGAGTCTGACTCTGGACTGCCAGGGCTCCGCCGACCCAAAAGGCCAAAAGAAGGCAAATTTTCATCCCTGCATCCGGCGGGTCCACTCGTCCAGGGCAATGGGGCGGCACTGGAGCAGACGATCGTATTCGGTTTCAATCCGCTGATGATTCCAGTCGGGATGATTGGCTTTGAGAAACTGGACCATCCAGGCGCGGGCCAGGGTGCGGTCCTGTGGGGTGAGGCGGGCGAACTCCCGGCGATAGAGCAAGCCGTTGAGGCGGCTGAAAAAAGGGACGGAAGCCATGTCAGGAGGATTTTTTGCGGAACCAGCCGGCGATGGCTCCCGCCAAAGAGCCGAAAAGGAGGGTCAGGATCAGGGCGCGGGGACCGCCGCCGACGAATTCACGGTAGTAGGCTGGGGCGTCTTCGGTCAGAGGATAAGGCACGGCGGTAAAGACGGCCCCGGGAACGCTGTAGAGAAAGCCGAGGAGGGCGCCGGTGACAACGCGGCGGCCGAAATCAGGCAGAACGCCGACGAGAAGGCCGATGGAGGCGTAGGTGAGGAAGAGTCCGCCGGCAAAGCCGGCGGCGGCCGCGAGAGGCAGGCCCTGAAACCAGGGGCCGATAGCCGTCAGAAGGCCGAAGCCGGCTCCAGCGGCGGCGGCGCGTACATCCCATCGCATTCTTTGATTTTGCCTGGTTCAGGAAAACGGCCGAGAGAAAAAAGCTTGCGGGAGTTCCGCGGTTTGCCGTCGAAAACGAAAAAAAATTCCAAGGGGACTCGACAGGCCCAAGGCCCGGCGCGGAACATGAGGGAATGGAAAGCGAAGCGGTCTGGAGTCGGCGCCGGGATGAGCTGTTGGCCAAGCTGGCGGCGCGGGCAGCGAGCTGTCCGGGGCTCTATCCGTTTCGTGAGGCGGCCGATTTTCTGCGGGTGGCGCAGGACCAAGCGGGCCAGAAGGCCGAGACCGTCTGCCAACTCTTGGAAGCCATGTGGCAGAGGCCGGAGGAAGCGGTTCAGCTCAACGCGCAAAGCCTGATTCAACGGGGGAAGGGACTGAAACAGGAGCCGGCCGCCGGAGAATCGGCCATGCGGGGGGTGCAAAAATCCAAGGGTTAGGTGGGGCTAGAGGCTTGGGATTTTTTTAGCGGGGAGGTGCAGATGGCGGGAAAGATGGTCGCGCTGGAAAATAAGCAAAAATATGTAAAAAGCTGAATTAGGAATCGCTGGCCAACGGACTGCAGGATGATCAACTGGTAGTACACCAGACTCATGAGGGACACTATCAGTTCGTCTTCGACGCCGACGGACCCTGAATTGCCCTTTGGCAATAAGGCTTCCATGACCGGAAGCTCTTCAGGCGATCCGGAAGTTGTCGTGATCAAAGGGCCGCCTCGGCCCTCGGGCTACGCCTCCCCTCTGGAGTCTATGCAGGAGGAAAAAAACGATATGAATGGATCCACCCCCGCCGCCCTGAACGTCAAACGCAGTATCGATCGCCAACGCAAGGAGCAACGCGCCGTGACTTCGATTCTCAGTGGGGTCGGCCTGGGCCTGCTGCTGATTATCGGAGGTTGTGCCACCCTTTCCGCTTTTGGAGGCTACGTGCTCTGGAAGCAGATCCAGCAGCAGAGCGTCACGGTTTCCCAGATGGAGCAGAAGTTTAACAAAGATCTGGCAGAGTTGCAGGCGCGGGATGCGGAGCTGGCGAGCGGATTGGATTCGGCAGGAGCGCAACTGGCGAAGCAGCTGTCCTCGCTCGAGCAGATCAAGTCACAGGTGAGCCGGCACGACAAGGACGTCTCCACCCTGAAACAGCGGCTTTCCATGGTCGAAGGCGACTCCGGCGACCGGCGGC
>JBEANM010000031.1:0-8911 GCA_041165425.1 Verrucomicrobiota bacterium | reverse complement strand
AAGGATTTGCCGAAGGCCAGGCCTACCAATAAGGCAGGCGCTAATCCCGGACCGGCCGTGGCACCTACGGCCTCGATCGTCCCCTCTTTTTCTAGGACGGCCCGCATGATCCGGGGAAGCAGTTCCAAATGCTGCCGCACGGTCAGTTCCGGAACGATGCCGCCAAGGGCTTGGCTTTCTTCCGGCCGGGTAGCCAATTGCTGGCGGATCAACCGCACCCCGGAAGCATCCGCTTCGACCAGCGCCGCCGCGGTCTCGTCGCAGGAAGTCTCGATCCCCAAGGCCCGCACAGTCAGCGGGCCGCCGCCGTACGCCGGGCCACCACTTTCCATCCCCGCAGAACGTCCACCGCCCGGTCTAAAGGCTCGTCAAAGACCAACGGAGCCGGCTCACCAACCTTGCGCAGTCCGGGGCTCCGATTCTGATAAATGGCTTTTTCCTCCGCCAAGGTCATCCGGGCGGTGATGTCGGGCTCGATTCCCACCCCGTGGATTTTGCGACGGGAAGGCGTGGTATAGTGCGCCGTTG
The DNA here is from genome assembly GCA_041165425.1 of Verrucomicrobiota bacterium. GTDB lineage: Bacteria > Verrucomicrobiota > Verrucomicrobiia > Methylacidiphilales > Verrucolacustridaceae > Verrucolacustris. Next base: position 8,383 of record JBEANM010000031.1, on the reverse strand, counting down.
TTAACCGCACCGCCACCGCCGGCGCGACGGAAACATCCACCGGCTGGACCGTTTGAACCGAGCCCTTACCAAAGGTGGTCTCCCCGATCACGACAGCTTTACCCAAATCCTGAAGCGCCCCGGCCACGATCTCCGCCGCACTCGCCGTATTCCCGTTCACCAGGACCACCGCGGGCCAGCGGACTTTATGGCTGACGGCTTTGGCCAAATACTCCACTCGTCCCACGGACGCCTTCCGGCCCTCCGTGGCCACGACCAAGGTACCGGGATTCACAAAACGCCCTACCACCTCCACGGCCGCATCCACCAGACCCCCGGGATTGTCGCGGAGATCGATGACCAACCCCGCCGCGCCCTCCCTCTCCAACCGATCAATCGCCTGGTCGAATTCAGTAGCCGTTTTTTCTCCAAACTGGGTGATCCGCAGATACCCGATCCTTTCTCCTCCGGTTTGCGGAGAAGGCAGGAGACCAACGTCGGCCAGGGTCGGCACTTGGATCATTTCCCGAATGAGCGGCACCTCCAGAGTTCGGGTTTCCGAAGGCCGATAAAGTGTGAGCGTGACCGCCGCCCCCGGACGTCCACGCAGTTTCCGGATCGCCTCGGACAAAGTGAGTTTTTGGGTGCCTTGGCCGTCGATTTTCAGGATCCGGTCACCCGGCATTAATCCAGACCGAAAGGCCGGGCCTCCTTGGATGGGCACGTTGACGGTCAGCTGATTATCCACCATCCCCACCGAAATTCCCAACCCCCCAAACTGACCCTCCGTTTCCGTCCGGATCATCGAATAGTTTTCCGGATCCAAGAATTGGCTGTGAGGGTCAAGGGATGAAAGCAATCCCCGGAGGGCGGCATAGGTCATCTTGTCGTAATCTGTTTTTGCGGGATCCAAGTACTCATCCCGGATTAACTCGATGACGTTGGCGAAGAGCAACGCACTCCGGTAGCGGCCCTCCTCCTCCTTGGAGGCAGTTTTGGATTTGGCATCTTGGGCCGGCAAACCTGAACCCAGCACCATCACGGCCAGGACTGCGGGGATGAACCTTCGCAGGATCATTGTTTGGCCGGAGAATCGAGATTGGCCTGGAACCAACGGATCGTTTCACGCAAGCCGTCCTCCAGTAGGACCTTGGGCTCCCAGCCAAGAAGCTTCTTGGCGCGAGAAATGTCCGGTTGCCGCTGCTTGGGATCGTCCACGGGCAGGGGTTTCTGGACGATCTCGCTCTTGGTTCTGGTGAGTCGGCGGATTCTTTCCGCAAACTCCAGAATGGTGAGTTCCAACGGATTGCCGATGTTCACCGGTTCATGAAAATCGGATTGAGACAGACGGTAAATACCGTCGATCAGATCACTCACATAACAGAAACTGCGCGTCTGTTGGCCATCCCCGAAAACGGTCAGGGCCTCCCCTTTTAAGGCCTGCCCAATGAAAGCAGGAACCACCCGGCCATCCCGTAGCCGCATCCGAGGGCCGTAAGTGTTAAAGATGCGGACAATCTTGGTGTCGACCTTGTGGTAGCGGTGGTAGGCCATGGTCATGGCCTCAGCAAAGCGCTTGGCCTCATCATAGACCCCGCGTGGCCCGATCGGGTTTACGTTACCCCAATACTCTTCCTTCTGCGGGTGGATCAGCGGATCGCCATAACATTCGCTGGTGGAAGCGAGGAGAAACTTGGCTCCCTTGGATTTGGCCAGACCAAGGGCGTTATGAGTCCCCAAGGATCCAACCTTGAGGGTCTGAATGGGTAATTCCAGGTAATCGATCGGGCTGGCCGGCGAGGCGAAATGAAAGACGTAATCGATCGGCCCCTCGACCGCGATGAACTGAGTCACATCGTGGCGGAGGAACCGGAACTTAGAGTTACCCCTTAAGTGATCCAGATTCCGTTCGTTTCCGGTAATCAGGTTGTCAATGGCGATCACCTGATGTCCTTCCTGGAGGAGTCGGTCGGTCAGATGGGAGCCAAGAAACCCAGCCCCCCCGGTGACGACACTGATCGGCATATCTCTGGGCTAGAATCTTTTACCCCCCAAGGCAAGCCGACGGCTCGCCTAATAGGGGTTTCGGCGCAAGCTAGCGGGATGTCAGCTCCCCACTCGGATACGGCGACCTTCTTTGGCAACTACCGACTGGAGCGAGAACTGGGCCACGGGGGCATGGGCACGGTGTATCTGGCCCAAGATACTGGTTTCCACCGCAAGGTGGCCTTGAAAATTTTGAAGGCTGACCTCAGCGACGACCCCACTTTTGCCCAAAAGTTTCTGGAAGAGGTCGAAGTCACTGCCTCCCTCTCTCATCCCAATATCATTCGGGTCTATACCTTGGGGGAACAGGACGGACGCCTTTATCTGGTCATGGAGCATCTGGACCAACCCAGTCTGGAGGAGAGAATGGAAAAGGTTGGCAAGGTCCCGGAACGGGAGGTTCTGGAGATTGGTATCGGCATTGCCTCCGCGTTGCAATTTGCCCATGAAGAGACCGGCCTCATTCATCGCGACATCAAGCCTGGCAACATTCTTTTCGGCCGGGGAAACATACCCAAATTGGCAGACTTTGGCTTGGCGGCCGGTGCCCGATCCGCTTTAGGCCAGCAGGACGAAATTTGGGGAACCCCTTACTATGTTTCTCCGGAACGCTTAAATCGCGAGGAGGAGGATATTCGCAGCGATATTTATTCACTCGGCGCCACCCTTTACCACGCCATGGCCGGCCGCGCCCCTTTTGAGGCGAGTACCGCAGAGGAAGTCGCCCACCGCCATCTCGTTGACCGCCCACCTCCCCTTCGAAGCTTTCAGCCCGAAGCTCAGGAACAAACGGTACTCACGCTGGATAGATGCCTCCAGAGAGACAAAGGGCAACGCTGGCCCAATTATCCTGAACTTATCTCGCAGCTGAGGGACGCCCTGCGCCGGCTCGGCTCCGGATGAAGGTTTACTGGGTGGAGACCGAGGCTCCGGTCGCGTTATTGGTAATACCTAAGGACACTTGCTTGGAATTGTCGGCGCGGATGAATTCAGCAGAATTTCCGATTCGGTAGACTACCAGCCCCTTGCTTTTCCAACTGTTCGTCGCCGAGGCCAGCGAGACATTCGAAGCCAAAGCGGTTGTCCCAATATTTTTCGAAAGGAAGAGGGGAAGCATCCCGTCATCGGAAGAGGTCAGAGGCCCGTTGACCGCCCAGGCAATGTTATTGGCTTGGATGTTGTTGGTGGAGGTTGCCGCTGTGTAACCGTTCCCAGACAGAATCTTGGTGCTCGTTAGGAGACCAAGAGAGACCAAGTTGGTAAAGTACTGGGTGGAGGTAAAAGCGGTGTTGGTTCCAAAGAAATTTCCATCATTATCATTGGCATAACCAAAGGCGATCAAGCCGCATTGACGGATGTTGGATACATCCACCTGCTGTTTTGCCTTATCCAAGCCGCCTTGAATGGCCGGAACCGCCAAGCCGGCCAGCAGTCCAATAATACTGATAACCACGAGAAGCTCGACGAGGGTGAACGAGTTTGCCTTGAATTTACGGAGGCGACGAAAGAAGGTTTTCATTCATGAAAGATCGCTTAAGCGAAACCTCCTGTCAAACGGGAAGCCATCCGAATGCCCTGGACTCTCTCCTAGCCTACCACCTTCCCCCCGATCAGATTGCCACTGAACCAGTCCGACCGCGTGATTCGGCACGTCTGCTCCTGGTGCAGCGAGAACCCCAGAGCCTTTCCGATCACCTCATACGAGAACTTCCCAACCTTTTTGCCCCACAGGATCTTCTGGTTTTTAACAATTCTAAAGTTATTCCTGCCCGCCTGATCTGCTCGCAAAATCGCACCGAGCTTCTCCTGTTGGAAGAAACTAGCCCGGGCTGGTGGACCGCCCTTGGCACCCCCGCCAAACGCCTCACACCGGGCACGGATCTATTTCCAGACCCCGTCCAAGGCCCCTCTTCACCAGCCCCTAGCCTGCGGGTCGAAAAAACCATTCCCGGAGGCCAACTGGTGATCCGCTCGCTCGTGGAAAATTTTGACCTCGATTCCTTCGGTTGCCCCCCCCTGCCTCCCTACATTCTCAAAAGCCGCAAAGCCCGAGGCCAAGCCGACTTCCAGCCGGATGACGTTACCACCTACCAGACCACGTACGCCAAAGTTGCCGGTTCAGTGGCTGCCCCTACCGCCGGCCTTCATTTCACTCCGGAACTGCTCGCCCAACTGAATCATGCTTTCGTCACCCTCCACGTGGGCCTTGGCACTTTTCGCCCAATCAAAACTGCCGATTTTCGCGATCACCCCATGCACGAGGAAAAGTACGAGATTGGGTCCGGCCTTTCGGAGAAGATGGCCGCCGCCGGTCGCGTCATTGCTGTCGGAACCACTTCCGCCCGCGTGCTGGAGTCCGCCCCCCACCTCCAGCCGCATGCCGGCACCACCCAAGCCTTTTTTTATCCCCCCTACAAATTCAAACGGATCCAAGGGCTTCTTACTAACTTTCACCTCCCTCACTCCACGCTGCTTCTGCTCGTGGCGGCTTTCGCCGGCCCCGAGCTGGCCCTCCGCGCCTACGAACACGCCATCCGGGAGAAATACCGCTTCTATAGTTTTGGGGATGCGATGCTGATTCTTTAATCAGGGCGTCACAAGCGGCGGGCTCTTTTCGCCCGGATCCATCACGTCCACCAACTCGATCGTAAAAACCAAAGTCTCGTTCGGGCCGATGTTTCCATACGGGTTGCCCCTGGCGCCGTAAGCCAGATGGGAAGGCACCACCACTTCCCATTTGTCCCCTTCCCGCATCAAGGGCAACACCTCCTGCCAACCCGCCACCGTCCGGTCCACCCGGAACTCCTGCGGCTCCTCCCCTTTCGATTTGTCAAAAACCCGCCCATCGACGTGGCGGCCCTGATAGCGGACCCGCACCCGGTCGCTGAGTTTGGGCGTCTGCCCGGTCCCCGTAGCCTCCACCTTGTACAGAAGACCCCCCTTCAGCTCTCGCACCCCCTCCTGTTGTTTAAACTCCTCCTGAAACATCGCTCCCAAGGTGATATTTTTCCGGCCTCCCTGCTCCAAGTTGGCCACGGTTTCCTCCATCTCCGCCCCAAGCGACATCGCCATCAGGAGCCAACCCGCCACCCATGCCGGCAATCTCATGATCGGATTTTAATGCTTCCCGGAAGGCTGACAACTACTCCGCCAACGCCACCAGCACGCCAGCAAACTTCCGCTCAGGCAGTGCACCACGGTGCTGATGGCCCCGGGTAGGGCGCTCAGCGGATCCGGAAAATGCCTTTGCGCCAGCACGACCCCCAGCCCCGAATTTTGCATTCCCACTTCGATCGAAATCGTCCGGGCCACCGCGGAGGTCTGTCGTAGCAGCCGACTTAGAACCCAGCCGAGAGCAAATCCACCCCAGTGGAGAATCAGCAAGGCTCCGATCAGTTGTCCTCCTGCTTCCCGCATCACCGGCGCGTTCTGGGCCAGAACTCCCGCCACAATCATCGAAATCGCCGCGACCGCCACCAACGGCGACCAGGCGACCAGGGAATCGGTCGCCCTCCCCGCCTTGGCCCGGAGAAAAACCCCAGCCAAGACGGGCAACACCACCACCTGCAAAGTCGAAATCGCCAACCCCCAGCTATCCACTTCTACATACCGGCCCGCGAGCCAAGCGGTCAGCCATGGCGTCATCACCGCGGCTGCCAACGTGGAGGCGGTCGTCATGATAACGGACAGCGGCACATCGGCGCGGGCCAGATAACTCACCACGTTGGAGGCCGTTCCACCCGGACAACAGCCCACCAAAATCACCCCCGCCGCCAGCGCTGGTGGCAGGTCCATCCACCGCGCTGCCATCCACCCCAAAAACGGCATCACCGTGTATTGCAGGACAAAACCCAGCACGATCTGACCCGGCATCTGCACCGCCCGAAACAAATCCTCCCAGGTAAGCGTCAGACCCATCCCCAGCATGGCTATCCCCAGCGCTCCCACCACCCATCCGCCCCGGAACCAGGCAAACCAGTCCGGCTGGAACCAGGCCAGCCCAGCCGCCAGCCCAATCCAAAAGGGAAACGCGTTTGCCGCCCGCTCGGGCCAACGCATGGGTTAGAACTGCCCGCGGATCGCGCCTTGGACGTAAGGAGCCATCGTGCTGCGAACGTTGTCATTCAGCCGGACAAAATCAAACGTCCGCCAAACCACCGCTCCGCCCTCCAACTGCAACGCCAACTCCGGGGTGACCTGATATTCAATGCCGGCACCCACCCGACCCTCAAAATAGTTCACCAGAGTACCCGCCAAACTCCGATTCCCCAAGGTGTTGGGATCGCTTTCCGGCAACCGGGCATTCACATTCAAAATATCTCCGCCCACAAAAGCGGTCAGATTCTCCATCGCCCGCCACTGGATGGCCGGCTTCGGGGCGGTCCCGTTGAGAACCCAATCCTTGGCAAACTGCCAGCGGAATCCCGGCACAGGAATCACCGGAAAGAACTGGAAAATGTCCGCCCGCAAGGCAATGAACCACTGGAAATCCTCATTCACGATATTGGAAAAAGCCACCACGCCGGGGACATTCACCTGGTGCCACCCCAGACTCTGCCAGGTCCCATACACCCCAGGATCAATCTGGATCCGCATGTTCCACTCGTTCCCTTCATCCAGCGCCACGTCGAATCCCAGAATCATATTCAACGCCTGCAAATTGTTCGGCAGGGGGATGTTCGACCCGTTGTATCCCCACGAGAAGGTTTGCCAGTTGCCTCCCATCAGGAAAATCAGGTCTTCCTGAATCCGGCGGTCGGCAATCACCGAAAGTTCGGCCGCCTGTTCCGTGGCCGTGCCCAATCCCTTGGTCAAACTGGCCGACCCCACATAACCATAATCCAACGCCATGTTGATCCCCCACTCCTCCGTGGACTCCGTTGCGCGTTGTGGCGCCAAGGCGCCACGGCCTGGGCTCAGGGTCGGAGCCAAGGGATCTTGAAACTCCTCTGGCTCCACCGGGTCACTCATCGGCTGCTCTTGGGCCTGGGAAAAGGGAGCCCAACCAATGCATATGGCATTGATGGCCAATATTTTAAGAAGATTAATCCGCATAAGTGCAAAGTGTTTATTAGGGATTTAACCCCTGATTCCAAGCCAATTTGGAACCCCGCCTATGGGCCCTTGATCTTGTTCAAGATAGTGGCGCAGCCCGCCTTCACCTCTCGCATGAAGAGACCTTCACCGATCATCCGGGCGGTCGCCTGCGAAAGTTGGTACGGATCGGTCTCCACCCCATCGATCCGGCACACCAGCGACATGCCGTCCTTGTAAGGCCAGATACCGTACAGGCTCACCGCCCCGTAATATCCGTTGGAGGCAAAGTAGTGCATGTCCGCCACCTCATATCGGCCCCCCTTTCCCTCTTTCATCACCGCACACCCCAAGGCCACGGCCGGTGATTTGTCCACCTCCATCAACTGCCAGTAATCCCGCACCTGGACCGGCTCCTTCTTGTCCTCTCCTCCATAAGCCAAGGCCGTGAGCACCCGCCGGAACTCGTCCCGGACCGGCCCATTCTCCTTCATGACCTCCCGCAAATTCTCATCAAAATCGATCAGCGAGTCCGGACCCGCCGGCACGCCGGCGTTCTCCTTCCACCCGCCCCGATGATAGGTCTGGATCTTTGCCTGCAACACCTCAATCCATCCGTCGATCTTGGCCGAGTTCACTTTCTGGATCTCCTCCGGACGCAAATGAATTCTCCCCTCCTTTTTCCCTTCCACCTGCAGCAACAGGTCAAACGGCGGCTTGCCCAGCGCCCCACGGAAACGTTCCCATGCTCCCGCATCCGGAGGCCGGTTGAAATGCTGGTACAATTTCACCGAGCCTTCCGCCGACCAGGGGTCGGGTCAAACTCCAACACTGCCTGCGCCACGGCTTTCGGTTCTGCCGGTGCGATAAAAAACGCCTTCGCCCCTAAAAATCCCGGTCGCGCTCCCCCGACCAGCCACTTCTGCCCCACAATCTCCCCCTTCTCCAACTCCTCCATTGGCACTTCAAACCCCATCCGGGCCAAATCCGCTTTCCACCCCGCCTCTTGCGCCGCCCCTAGACTCACCACCGCCAGCAAAACAGCCATCCAGCCCCCTGCCATACGCCACGCCGGGGATGGCAGATGGGAGATCGGAGATCGGGATCTCCCCATCTTCCATCTGCGATCTCCGCTCTTCGCTTTTTCCGAATTTCGAATTTCGAATTTCGAATTCCTTAAAGCTTTGACTTCGAGGCAATTTTTCATAGGATTTAGAGTTAACAAATGGCTACCGCGACGAAAAGTAAGATCATCTCAGGCCACCGCCTGCACGAGAAAGACACCGGCTCCTCGGATGTGCAGGTTGCCATCCTCACGGACCGC